>JBBSNQ010000139.1:0-4599 GCA_038232575.1 Solirubrobacterales bacterium
GGTAGGTCAGCTCGATCTGAAAGCCGTAGCCGCGTGCCCGCACCTGCGAGAGATCGAGCGCCTCGAGCACCTCGCGGCGAAAGCACTTGAAGCCGCCCGTCAGATCGTGGACGGAGACGCCCAGAATCGCCCGCGCATAGATACATCCACCGCGTGAGATCGCGCGCCGCAGCGCCCCCCAATTGGTTACGCCACCGCCTTCGACGTAGCGCGAGCCGAGCACGAGATCGGCCTCCCGTGCTGCGGCTATCAACCGTGGCAGGTCACCGGGATCATGTGAGAAGTCGGCGTCCATCTCCAAAATCAGCTCGGCGCCGCCGGCCAGCGCGTGCTCGAAGCCGGCTATGTAGGCGCGGCCGAGGCCGTCCTTCGATGTTCGATGCAGCACCTCGATCGAGCCGAGCTCCGCGGCGAGCCGGTCGGCGATCTCGCCGGTCCCGTCGGGCGAGCCGTCGTCGACCACGAGCACGCGGTACTCATCCGCCGCCGCGGAGAGCTCGGGCAGGATCGCCCGCACCATCGGCTCGAGGTTGGCCGCCTCGTTGTAGGTGGGCAGCACGACCCAAGCGCCCGTCACCGCGCCTAGATTAGGAGCCGCGATGCAAAACGCTGAGATCGCCGATGCCTTCACAGAGCTGGCCGACCTGTACGAGCTCGACGGCGCGATCGTGCATCGCGTGGTCGCCTACCGCAACGCGGCCCGCACGATCCGTGACGCGACCGGCTCGGTGGAGGCGCTCGCCCGCGCCGGACGTGCCGAGGAGCTCGCCGGAATCGGCAAGACGCTCGCGGAGAAGATCGGGACGCTGCTCGACACGGGCTCGATTCCGCAGGCGGACAAGCTCAAGCAGAGGTTCCCGGCGGGGCTGCTCGAGATCACGCGCCTCCCCGGCCTCGGGCCCAAGCGGGCGCGCAAGCTCCATGAAGAGCTCGGCATCTCCTCGCTCGAGGAGCTGCGCGACGCCGCCGAGCGAAAGGGCATCAGGGCGGTGCCCGGCTTCGGAGCGCGGGCCGAGCAGAAGCTGCTCGCCGCGATCGCGGAGGGGGCGGGCGCGGCGGAGCAGCCGCGCACCCTGCTCTCGCGCGCGCTCTCGATCGCGGTCGAGCTGGCGGAGGAGCTACGTCGCCATCCGGCTGCTGAGCGTGTCGAGATCGCCGGCAGCGCGCGGCGCATGGCGGACACGTGCAAGGACCTCGACCTCGTCGCCACGACCAGCGACGCGCGCGCCCTCGTCGCTGCCTTCGGCGCGCTCGCCGCGATCGGAGAGGTCGAATCCTCGGGCGAGGCGGGCGCGAGGGCGCTGACCCACAGCGGGCTGCGCGTCGACCTGCGCATCGTCGCGCCGGAGAGCTTCGGCAGCCTGCTCCAGCACTTCACGGGCTCCAAGCAGCACAACGAGGCGCTGCGCGCCGAGTCGGTCCGCGGCGGCCTGCACGTATCCGAGTACGGGGTGCTCGAGGACTCGAGCGGCCGGACGTACGCGTGCGCGACCGAAGCGGAGGTCTACCGCCGGCTCGGCATGGACTACATCGAGCCCGAGCTGCGTGAGAATCGCGGCGAGCTGCGCGCCGCACGCGACGGCCGCCTGCCGGCGCTCGTCAGCGAGGAGCAGATCCGCGGCGAGCTGCACTGCCACACAACGGCCTCCGACGGCCACAACACGATCGAGGAGATGGCGGCCGCGGCGCTCGCACGTGGATACGAGTACCTCGCCATCACCGACCACTCGGCCACGCACGGCTTCGGCAACGACGTCTCGCCCGACGAGCTGCGCCGCCAGATCGAGCGGGGGCGCGCAATCGACTCAGAGCTCGATGGTCTCAAGCTGCTCGCGGGCTCCGAGGTCAACATCCTGCCCGACGGCTCGCTCGACTACGACGACGACCTGCTCGCCGAGCTCGACTGGGTGATCGCGAGCCTTCACTCCTCCTTCCAGATGGAGGAGCAAGCGATGACCGATCGGCTCATCAGGGCGATCGAGCACCCGCTGGTGGATGCGATCGGCCATCCGACCGGACGGCTGATCGAGCGCCGGTCGGGCTACGCGCTCGACATGGAGCGGGTCGTGGAGGCAGCGGCACGGACCGGCACGTTCCTCGAGATCAACGCAAATCCCGACCGGCGCGATCTCTCCGACACGCATGCGCGCTACGCCGCCGAGGCTGGCGTGCAGATCGTGATCGACTCGGACGCGCACCGCGTGGAGACGCTCGCGAACATGCGCTTCGGCGTCGCCACGGCGCGGCGAGCGTGGCTCAGCGCCGGTGGCGTGGCCAACACCCGCAGCTGGCCGCAGCTCGACGCGCTGCGAGGCCAACGGGACGCGGGTGCCCGCTAGCCGTTCGCTGAGTCCAAGCGGTCCTCGCACGCGCGCGGCGAGGCCGCGCTCGTCCTGCCCATGGCCGCACGCTCATCCGCCGCGCCGGCGCTCCAGCAGCACGAGGCCGTCGCGCGAGACCACCGTCTCGTAGCTGTGCATGCGCGTGCGCACCAGTTCGCGGAAGGCCGCCCAGCTCGGGTTCGGGAAGGGATTGTCCCTGATGTCACTAAGGTCGGCGAGGACCCAGTCGGTCGGCGGAGTCGTGGCGGTGAGCAGGTAGATGCGGTCGCGCTCGCTGAGATGGGCGATGAACTTGTTCTGCGTAGCCACCGAGGCGCCCGGCGGGATGCGCTCGAGCGCGTCCGCGGCCACCAGTTCGGCGGGCGTAAGCGCGTAGAAGCTGCCGTTGGAGAGATCGCCGAGCGGCGAGAGCGTGACCGAGGCCGCGATGTTGGCGGCGAGGATCGCGCCCGTCACGCCGGTCAGAACCCATGCCCCCTGCACCGGCAGGCGCCAGGAGCGGCTCCGTGCCAGGCGAGCGACGTTGGCGAGGCCCTCGGCGGCGCCCATCGCGAGCAGCGGCGCGATCGCGAGCGAGTAGTGGAAGATCGTGCTCCAGTAGTTGACGTTCGCCGAGAGCAGGCGCTCGGCGAGCAGCGGCAGCATCAACAGCACGAGCGGGGACGCGAGCCCCAGGAACAGGAACGGGGCGAACAGCCACAGCAGCGTTGCCTGCTTGCGCGGGTCGTCGACGGCGACCTCGGCGATCCGCCAGGGCTCCTGCACGACGTTCGCGAGCGCGCTCGGCAGATCGGCGCCAAACGCCTGGTAGCTCCAAAAGCGGAAGCCGACGTCGCCGGCGAAGTGCGGGATCAGCGCGCGCGTCGCGAGGAAGTACCAGCCGATCCCGACCGCTGCGGTGGCGAGTCCGCGCAGCGGCTCGCGCCGAGCGATCAGGTAGACGCCGAGGAACGCGACGAACAGGGCGAGGTCCTCCTTCACGAGCAGCATCAGAACCACCCAGAGGCCGAGCAGCCGCCACTGACCGCGATCGATGGCCAGGACGGCGAGGCCTATGAGCAGCGGCGCGAACGCGAGCGCGTGAAAGTCGAATGCCGCCCCGGAGCCCATGCCCCAGAAGGCCGCATAGGCCGCTGCGAGAAGGTAGGCGGGTAGCCGGCCGAGCCGGCCCCGCGCGAACAGGAAGACGGGGACGATCGAGGCTGCGAGCAGCGCCGCCTGCGCGATCAGCAGCACGTTGGGACTCGACCACAGCCAGTACAGCGGCGTGAGCAGCGCGACCAGGGGATGGAAGTGATCGCCGAGCAGGCTCGGAGCAGGCACGATCGTGCTGTCCGGCGGCTCGAGCCGGCTGTAGTGCCAGACCGCCTGGTCGAAGGCAGCGAGGTCCGCGGTCGAGCCGAAGCCGCGATGGCGCAGCAGCGCGAAGGCCGCCCACAGGACGGCGGAGCCGATCGCGCCGAGTAGGAGCAGCGGCTCGCGCCTGCAGAACTCCACCGCGGTGGCTCCCGTCGTCCTCACGTGCCGTCGGCCCGCCCCCACTCGCCGCGTTCTGGCCTCGCCGTTGGCGCTTGTCACGGGCACGCGCGCGGTCCAACGACGATCCGCTCGCGCAGCGCGGCATGCGTGCTCGACTCCGCGACTATGAACTGGTCGGGCTGTCCACCGGGGAGCGCCCGGTCGGCGATGAATGCCACGTAGGGCGGGCCCGAGTAGGGGGCCCCCGCCGGGCAGGCTCGCGCGTCGGCGGCAGCGCGGCTCACCTCGGCGCTCGAGAGCTTCTGGGCATGGGCCGGAGCCGAGCCCGGCCTCAGGAAGGCAAGGGGCTGCTTCGGCCAGGCGATCAATGAGAGCGACTGGGCAGCGAGCAGGACGCAGGCGGCGAGGGCGGCGACCTTGAGTGCCACGCGGCCGTCGCTCGCGCTCGGTCCACCCTCCGCGGATACGCGGCGACGGCGAGCGAGCAGGTCTGCGAGCCCCGCTCCCGCGAGCGCCACGAGCGGCGGCTCGGCAACCACCAGCACGTTGAGATAGGACCCATCCTTCAGAACGGTCGCAAGCAGCGCAAGCGCACCGAGCGAGAGCGCGGCCAGCGTTCGCAGCAGCGCGGGGTCTCGGAGACGCTGCCGGGCGCGCAGCGCGAGCGCGGCAAGTGCCACGAGCGGAGCGAGGTTCCACGCTCCCTGCAGCAGGTAGCCGGGTACCGCACCGGGCTGAAGCCCCACCTCCTGCTGTGCGACGACCGTGCCCTCGAGCA
>JBBSNQ010000140.1:0-4585 GCA_038232575.1 Solirubrobacterales bacterium
CCCCCGCTACGCCGGGCTCTTGGTTGTGTCCTCCCTCCGCGTCTCCGCGGCGCACGCGGGCGTGCTCTACAGGCGCGGGATCGTTCGCGACCGCCCCCTCGCCGTCGTGCGCACGCCGCCCGAGGTCTCGCTCTACCACCGGTTCGAGAACGACCTCTTTCCCCAGCTGCTCGATCGCCTGCGGGAGGCCCGGTCGAGCGAAGGGACGCAGACGGTGGTGCTGCCGCGCACCGCGGCGCAGCGGGCGCAGCTCGGGGAGCTCGACGGGCTGATAGTCCCGGCGCACGCCATCGATGCCCAGAGCCTCGTCGCCTACGCGGACGTGGTCGTATCGGCCGGCGGGACGATGAACCGCGAGGCCGTCGCACTCGGCACGCCCGTGTACAGCACCTTTGAGGGCAGGCCGGGGGCGCTCGACGAGGAGCTCGTCCGGCAAGGTCGTCTGCGGCTGCTGTCGAATCCCTACGACATCGACCTGAAGCGGCGCAGTCGCGGCACCGAGGCGCGCGTGCGCCGCGACCCGAGCGAGCTGTTGAAGCTGTTCCTGGCCACCCTAGACTGACCCCAAGCGTGAGAGAGCGCCTTCTCCAGTCCCGGGCCTTCCGCCGCTCCGCCCAGGTCGCGATCGACGCCGCGATCGTCGCGCTGGCCTTCTACCTCGCCTTCGCGCTGCGCTTCGACAGCGGCATCCCCGCACGCTACGAGGACCTGCTGGCGGGCACGCTCGGCTTCGTCGTGGCTGGCAAGCTGCTCGTCTTCGCGCTCTTCGGTCTCTACCACAAGCTCTGGCGCTTCGTCGACCAGAGCGACTTCGAGGCGATCCTGAAGGCGGTCGTCGTCTCGAGCCTCGCGCTCGTCGGCGCCACCTTCCTGCTCGTTCCGGGTGAGCCAGATCCCCCGCGCGGCGTGATCGCGCTCGACTTCCTGATCACGCTGATCGGGGTCGGCGGCTCGCGCGCGCTCGTGCGCTCGCTCGCCCTGCGCGGTCTGCGTGGCTCGATCCCGCCGCGCGACGCGCGCGAGGTGTTGATCGTGGGCGCCGGCGAGGGCGGCCAGGCGGTCGCGCGCGAGCTGCGCCGCAACCCCGCGCTCTCGCGGGTCCCGATCGGCTTCGTCGACGACGACCGCAGCAAGGCGGGCATGCGGGTCTACGGGCTCAAGGTGCTCGGCTCGACCGACGAGCTCGACCGCGTCCTCGACGACGCCGAGCCCCACGAGGTCGTGATCGCGATCCCCTCGGCGCCCGGCGTTCTGCGCCAGAAGGTGGTGACCGCCTGCCGCCGCCGCGAGATCCCGGTCCGCACCCTGCCGACGGTCTTCGAGCTGCTCTCGGGGGGCGTCGACCTGATGCGCCAGGTGCGCGAGGTGCGCGTCGAGGACGTGCTCGGGCGCGAGCCGATTCGCGTCGAGATTGATCGCGTCGGCGCCTACCTCTCGAGCCAGGTGGTGCTCGTGACTGGGGCGGGCGGCTCGATCGGCACCGAGCTCTGCCGCCAGATAGCGCGCGTGGGGCCGCGGCGGCTCGTGCTGGTGGACAATGCCGAGGGCAACCTCTTCGAGATCAAGCGCGAGCTCGAGGAGGACCGGCACTTCACGCGCACCGCCCCGGTGCTCGCCGACTGCAAGGACGCCGTGCGCATGGAGGAGGTGTTCCTCGAGCACCGGCCCGCCGTGGTCTTCCACGCGGCCGCCTACAAGCACGTCGGGCTGATGGAGGAGAATCCGGTCGAGGCGGTGCGCAACAACGCCGTCGCCACCCGCATCGTCGCCGCCGCCGCGGGCGCCGCGGGCGTCGAGCGCTTCGTGCTCGTCTCGACCGACAAGGCCGTCGACCCGCTGACCGCGATGGGGGCGTCGAAAGCGCTCGCGGAGTGGGCGGTCGAGGCCGCCCACCACCGCTTCCCGCGCACGAGCTACTCCTCGGTGCGCTTCGGCAACGTGCTCGGCTCCTCCGGATCGGTGGTGCCGATCTTCCGTCGCCAGATCGCCGCGGGCGGGCCGGTGACCGTGACCGACCTCGAGATGACGCGCTACTTCATGACGATTCCCGAGGCCGTGCAGCTGATCATCCGCTCGGGCGAGCTCGGCAAGGGCGGCGAGGTCTACGTGCTCGAGATGGGCGAGCCGGTGAAGATCGTCGACCTGGCGCGCAACATGATCCGCCTCTCCGGGCGCGAGCCCGACACCGAGATCTCGATCGAGGTGGTCGGCAGGCGTCCGGGCGAGAAGGTCCACGAGGACCTCTTCAATGCCGACGAGCGAGCGCAGCCGACGGTGCCGGAGGCGGAGAAGATCCTGCTCGCGGCGCGCCCATCGCTCGACGCCGAGTGGGTCGAGAGCGCGTTCCTGCGGGTCGAGGCGCTCGTGTACGGGGGCGACGCGCGCCGGCTCGCGTCCGTGGTGGCGGAGCTGGGTCGCGAGCGCGCAGCCGCGAACCGGGAACTGGCGCACGACAGCGCCCAGGACGAGTAGGGACGTCCGCCCAGGGCGGACAGGCCCGTCCACGCGGGTGGGCCCGTCCTCATCACCACTAAGGTCTCGGGGGCACGATGGAGATCCTCAAGATCGTCGAGCAGGTCGGGAGCTACGCGGGCTTCGCGGCCGTCATCGGCCTCGCCGTGCTCTCGGCTCTCTACTTCTCCCAGGCGCGCGACGTAAGGCGCCTGCGTGAGTGGGCCGGGCGCTCGCCGGAGGGGATGGCTCAGCAGAGCCGCGTGGTCAGCGCTCCGCAGCGCGGAGCCGGCGCGCAGCGCGCCGCGGGAGCGCAGAGGGCCGGCGGTGCGCAGGGCGGGGCGACGCAGCAGCGCTCAGCCGGGGGGCAGCCTGCCGCGCCGGCGCGCGCGAGCTCGGCGAGCGCCGTCCCGCCACCGATCTCAGGCGCCGGTCAGCCGGGCTCCTCGGGGGGCAACGGCGGACCCGGGCGCCCTTCGATATCGACGCCCACGCAGGTCTGGTCGCCCGCACCGAGCAGCGGACCGTCGTTCTCCAGGCGGCTGCCGCTCCGGTACGTCGTCCTGATCGTCGCCGGCGTGCTCGTGGTCGGCGGCGGAGCCGCGTTCGGCGTCATCGAGTGGTACTCGAGCGGCGGTGGGTCGGCGGCCGGCGCTCCCTCGCCTCCGCCCGAGCCGGCTGCGGTCACCCCCTCGCAGGTGACGGTATCGGTGCTCAACGGCACGACCGCTTCCGGGCTGGCCGCCGACGTCGGCGAGGACATCGAGCAGGCCGGGTTCCAGCTCGGCAACGTGACCAACGCCTCCGACCAGAATCAGACCGAGTCCGTGATCCTGTACGTAGACGGAGCCGAGGCCGAGGCGCGGGCGGTCTCCAGCAGGCTGGGCGTCTCGCAGACCGAGCGAGCCTCGCCGGGAGACCAGGCGCTTGCGGGCGACGCGCGCGTGATCATCGTCGTCGGCGCCGACATGCAGTAGAGGAGCCGCCCGGCGGCCAACCCCCAGCGCTCCCGCCACCCCATGCCCGACTTCCTCGACCTGCCCCCCCGACCCTCCAAGCCGCGCGAGCGGGGCCTGACGCACGTCATCGACACGGGGCTCACAACGGCCGAGGCAGACGGCCTGATGCAGGCGGCAGGGGAGCACGCCGACCTCGTTCGCCTCGGCTGGGGCTCGGCCTACGTCACGCGCGATCTCGAGCGCAAGATCGGCTGCTACCGCGGGCACGGGATGCCGGTCATGCTGGGCGGCACGCTGACCGAGCTCGCCTGGCTGACCGGCAGGATCGACGGCCTGCGCGGCTGGCTCGAGGAGCTGGGGCTCGAGCACGTCGAGGTCTCGAGCGGGACGGTGGCGATGCCCGCGGAGGAGAAGCTGCGCCTGGTCGGCGAGCTCGCGCGCGACTTCACCGTCTTCGCCGAGGTCGGTGAGAAGGACCCCCACGCTGTGCTCGCCCCCTATCGCTGGGTCGCGATGATCGAGGAGGCGCTCGGCGCCGGCGCCGAGCGGGTGGTCTGCGAGGGCCGGGCGACCGGCGACGCGGGCATGTATCGACCCGACGGCGAAGCCCGCACCGGACTGATCGACGAGATCGTCCACGAGATCGAGCCTGCGCGGCTCATCTTCGAGGCGCCGCGCAAGCACCAGCAGGTGTGGTTGATCGAGCGTCTCGGGACCGACGTGAACCTCGGCAACGTGCTGCCCCGCGACCTGATCTCGCTGGAGACACTGCGCCTCGGCCTGCGCGCCGACACGCTCGCGCGCTTCCATCCCCGCCCGTGATCGAGCTTGCGGCACTCGCGCCCCTGGTCCCCTCCCTCCGCTTCCAGCTGCGCCCGTGATCCTGCGCGTTCTCTGGCACCCCGTCCAGTGATCCTGCTCGCGCGTCACGGTGAGACCGACCACAACGTCGCGCCCGCACGCATGCAAGGCTGGGTCGATCCGCCGCTCAACGATCGCGGGCGCGAGCAGGCGCTGGTGCTCGCGGACGCTGTCGCCGGCGAGAGGGTGGTCGCCCTGTATGCGAGCCACCTGCGGCGCGCACGCGAGACGGCGGCGATCGTCGGCGAGCGGCTCGGCCTCGAGGTGGCGCTCGACGAGCGCCTCGCGGAGTCGCGGCGCGGGGAGTGGGAGGG
>JBBSNQ010000141.1:0-4572 GCA_038232575.1 Solirubrobacterales bacterium
CCGTCGAGGCCGGCGCTCGCCAGGCCCTCGCGCAGCTGCTCGCGAGTCTCTATGCAGTGGTTGATCGCTTCGAGGTGGCAGGCAACGATGCGCGCGAAGGGGGCGGCCCGCTGGGTCTTGGCGACGTCGGCCGCCGTCATCGTCACCGGCTCGCCGCGATCGAAGCGAGCGCCGCCCGCGTTCACGACGACGATCGCCGGATGGTGCAGGTCGAGCGCGTTCTGGACGGCCGGGCAGAAGACCGTGTCGCCCGCGATGTAAAGCGGCGGCTCGCGCTCCGCGGAGATCACGAAGCCGCTGACCGGCCCGAGCTCGTCGGCGAGCTCATCGTGGCCGTGGCGCCCCGGGGTGAGCACGATCTTCACGTGGCCGACCTCGGCTTCGCCGGTCACCGCACGCACGTCTGAGAAGCCGCGCCGGCGCAGCTCGGCCGCGTCGGGCGGCTGGCAGAGGACGGGGACTTCGGTTCCGAGCTCGGTGAGCGCCCGCTCGTCCAGGTGGTCGGTGTGCAGGTGCGTCACCAGGACTGCGTCGACGCCAGTGACGATCCGCTCCGCCGGCTCGGGGAGATCGACGAGCGGGTTGGTTCGATCGTTGGGCGTCCCGGGCACCGCGGGCCGTGCGCCGGCCGGATCGAGCATCGGGTCCACGAGCAGGCGCATCCCGGCGACCTCGACGAGCACGGTCGCGTGACGGACGAGTCGCAGGCGCACCGGCGGAGGATCGCACGTCGGGGGCTTGCCGCGCTCGCGGACTCGTGTCTGCGGCCCGTCGAGAGACCGCCCGCCTGCGTCATACGTCGCGGGCGCACGTAGGCTTCGAGTAGCGCCGTGAACGAGATCCTCCCCGGCATCTTCCACTGGACCGCTCGCCACGAGCGGATCGGCATCGACGTGAGCTCCTACTACGTGACCGGGAGCCGGACGCTGATCGATCCGATGCTTCCGGCCGAGGGCATCGCGTGGTTCCGCGCCGGCGCCGCGCCCGAGCGGATCGTGCTCACCAACCGCCACCACTATCGCCACAGCGCCGCGTTCGTGGAGGAGTTCGGCTGCCGGGTGCTCTGCCACGAGGCCGGCCTGCACGAGTTCGAGGATGGCCCGACGGTCGAGGGCGGCCAGACCGTCGAGGGCGGCCTCGCCGTCGAAGCATTCAGGTTCGGCGACGAGCTCGCGCCCGACGTGCTCGCGCTCGAGCTGGGAGTGATCTGCCCGGAGGAGACCGTCCTGCACGTGGCGGCGGGCTCAGGCGCCCTGGCGTTTGCCGACGGCGTCGTGCGCATGTTCGGCGACGACCTCGGCTTCGTTCCCGACGACCTGCTCGGCGACGAGCCCGAGGCGATCAAGCAGGGCCTGTGCGATGCCGTGCGCCTGCTGCTCGACCACGAGTTTGACAACCTGCTCTTCGCCCACGGCGAGCCGTTGGTCGGCGGCGGCAAGGTCGCGCTGAGCGAGTTCGCGGACGCAGGCGCCTAGCTCCGACGGCCCCGCTGCGACGGAACGACGCTCCTTCGCGCGGCGGGCTGACTTGGGCGGGTTGCGATGCGCGCGCTCAAGCGCGTCAACCCTGGAGGACTCCCCAAGCCAGGCCGGAACCGCATGCAGAACGTCACTTTCGACGCTGCGCTCGCCCCGGTTCGGCGCGCTGGCAGTCACGCGGCGCTGTAGGCAGCCGCAGGACGCGACACCACACGATGCGGCGGCGTCAATCGCGTCCCGCCGGGCGCAGGCGGTAGCTCAGGCCCTGCGGCAGGAACTCCGCTCTCGCGGGCGAACCATCACCGCGTGCCCCGAGTCGCCACCGCCGCGCTCACCCTCTCCGACGAGATCCGCCGCCGCTTCGACGGCTTCTCGCGCTCGCAGAAGGACGTCGGCCAGTACATAGTCGATCACCTCGACGAGGCCGCCTTCCACACGGCCGAGGAGCTGGCGCGCCGCGCGAGCACCTCGAGCTCCACGGTCGTGCGCTTCTCGCAGGCACTCGGCTTCGAGGGCTTTCCAGAGCTGCAGGCATCGGCACGCGATGAGTACCGGCGCAGCCACAAGTCCTCGACAGACGAGGTCGAGCAGCTCGCGGCACCGCCGCTGTTCCCGATCGACCAGACCGAGTTCGAGGCTGCGCTCGCCGCCGACCACACCAACGTCGAGGACACCGCGCGCATGATCGATCGCGAGCAGGTGGGGCTGGCGATCGACCTGATCTCGCGCGCCGAGCGCATCGTGCTCTGCGGGGCCGACCAGATGGCGTTCTTCGCGAGCTACCTGCGCCATCTGCTGATGCTGCTCGACATCTCGTGCGAGGTCGTCGCGAGCCCCAGCCAGGAGGGGCTTGCCCGGCTCGGGCGGATCGATCGCCAAACGCTCGTGATCGGCTTCTCCGGCGGGCGCCCGCATCCGCTCGTGCTGCGCGCGATCAAGCTCGCCCGCCATCGCGGCGCCGACACGATCGCGATCTCGGACGCCACGCTCTCGGAGATAGCACGCCTCGCTGCGCACCGCCTGCACTACTCCTCGAACGGGCCCGCCTACGTGCGCTCGCATACCGCGCTGCTCGCCCTGATCCAGGCGCTCGCCTACGGCGTCTACGCGCTCGACGAGTCCGCCTACGCGGATCGCATCAAGGCCTTCAAGCTGAAGTAGCCCGCGGCTGCCGTCCGGCCGCGTCCGCGAGCCGGGGTCGCTCACGCGTGCGGGCGTCCGGGACGCACGACCGCCGGCGGTAACATCGGCTGCATGCGCGATACAGGCAGCTTCCGCGTCAAGGCCGGGCTTGCAGAGATGCTCAAGGGCGGCGTGATCATGGACGTCGTCACGCCTGAGCAGGCGCGCATCGCCGAGTCGACGGGAGCGACCGCGGTGATGGCGCTCGAGCGCGTCCCCGCGGACATCCGCTCGGCCGGAGGCGTCGCGCGCATGGCCGACCCGTCGATAATCGAGTCGATCCAAGAGGCCGTCTCGATCCCGGTGATGGCGAAGGCGCGCATCGGCCATTTCGCCGAGGCGCAGGTGCTCGAATCGCTCGAGGTCGACTACATCGACGAGTCGGAGGTTCTCACGCCCGCCGACGAGGCGCACCACATCGATAAGTGGGCGTTCAAGGTCCCGTTCGTCTGCGGGGCCACGGGCCTCGGCGAGGCGCTGCGGCGGATCGGCGAGGGGGCGGCGATGATCCGCACCAAGGGTGAGGCCGGCACGGGCAACGTCGTCGAGGCGGTGCGCCACATGCGGGCGATCCGCGCCGAGATTCGCCGGCTCGGGTCGGTCGAGGAGCGCGAGCTGCCGGCTGCCGCGAAGGAGCTCTCGGCACCACTCGACCTGGTGCGCTCGGTCGCCGAGTCAGGCGCACTGCCGGTAGTCAACTTCTCCGCGGGCGGGATCGCGACGCCGGCCGACGCCGCGCTGATGGTGCAGCTCGGGGCCGAGGGCGTGTTCGTCGGCTCGGGCATCTTCAAGGCCGAGGACCCCGAGCGCACGGCGACCGCGATCGTCGAGGCGACGACGCACTTCGACGAGCCCGAGCGCGTGGCGCGGGCCTCGCAGGGCCTCGGGGCGGCGATGTCCGGGACCGAGATCTCCGCGCTCGCCGAGCCTGGCGGCGGCGGCCTGATCCAGCATCGCGGCTGGTAGTCCGGTGCGCATAGGCGTCCTCGCCCTGCAGGGGGACTTCGAGGCGCACGCGCGCGTCCTGCGCCGGCTCGGGGCGGAGCCGTGCCTCGTGCGCACACCAGGCGAGCTCGAGCGGCTCGACGGGCTCGTGATACCCGGCGGCGAGTCGACGACGATGACGCTCGGGATCGAGCGCGAGGGCTTGGCCGAGCCGCTGCGCGAGCTCGTGCGCTCGGGCACGCCGGTGCTCGGCACCTGCGCCGGCCTGATCATGCTCGATCGCGACCACCTCGGCCTGCTCGACGTGAGCACGCGCCGCAACGCCTTCGGCCGGCAGCTGCAGAGCTTCGAGTACGACCTCGAGGTGCGAGGCCTCGGGCAGCGCAGCGAGGACGCCCTGCACGCCGTCTTCATCCGCGCGCCCTGGGTCGAGCAGGCCGGCGAGGGCGTAGAGGTGCTCGCCGAGGTCGACGGTCATCCAGTGGCCGTACGTCAAGGCAGTCTCCTGGCCGTGGCGTTCCACCCCGAGCTGACCGACGACACGCGCGTCCACGCCTGGCTGCTCGAGCGCGCGCGCGAGGCCGCAGGAAGCAGTGCGACTGCCGCCGCGAACGGGACCACGCCCGGCGCTGCGAGCGATGAGACAACCCGATGAAGAAGGAGGCCTGAACCGATGAGAGACCACCGAGCAGAGACGCTCGCCTCGATCCTCGTCCGCTACTCGACACGCGTCGAGCAGGGGGACGTCTGCGTGATCCAGTCGACGACGAACGCCGAGCCGCTCGTTCAAGCCGTCTACGAGGAGGTGCTGCGTGCGGGCGGGCTCCCGATCGTGCAGATGACGACCGAGGGGGCGGCGGCGGCTTTCTACGAGCTCGCCTCGGAGGAGCAGCTCGATTGGATCCCGCCCACCGCGACCTGGCTGGCGGAGAACGCAGACGTGCGGATCGCGATCATGGCCGACGCC
>JBBSNQ010000142.1:0-4542 GCA_038232575.1 Solirubrobacterales bacterium
CACCGCGGCGCGGCGCGGCCTCACCGGCTCGCCTCGGGACGCAGCCAGATCGAGACGTGCACCGGTCGCATCCCCGCCATTCTGTGGGCTGTTGCCGCGCTCGGCAAGCTCAGACTCCGCTCTCGAGCAGCTCCTTGAGCCGACCGGAGTTCGCCCGCAGCTCTTCGCGCGTCGCGCGGCCCACCAACGGGCCACCGAGACGCGAGGCCACGCCCCGCGTCTCGACTGTCCAGGTGAATCGCGTGCCCCTGCCTGCGGGCTCCACGACGAATGTGCCCTTGAACGGAACGGGCCCGTCGTCCGTCTCGATCGCGGAGCGCGACTGCGGCTCGTGCTCCACGCACGTCCACGTGGTCTCGACCTCGCGACCGAGGAAGCGGCGCACCTCGGTGGCCTCGCTACACACCCGCAGCGGGCCGGACGAGTGCGGCTCGATGGCCACGAGGCTCGGCTGCCACCGCGGGTAGTTGGCGGGGTCGGTCACGAAGGCGAACACCTCTGCCGGCTCGCGGCCGATCTCAACCGTGTGCGCGTAAGTGGCCATCGCCGCCTATCGGACGACCGCCTGGGAGACCATGCCCTTGAACGCGTGCGGCGGTCCGCCCTTGCGATCCGGGACGAAGCACAGCAGCGCGTAGTTCCCGCTCTCGAGGTCGAGCTGCACCGCCTGCTTCTCGCCGCCGTCGATCACCGCGGTGGAGACGCCGGCGGCCTCGTCGATGGGCGGTTCGCCCTTCTCCGAGCGGACGAACTCCCGCACGTCGGCGATCGTCCTGCCCTGCTTGATCGGAGTCGCCAGCACGAAGTGGGGCTCCGAGCCGCGGTTGTCGATCAGGACGGGGTTGCTGCCGGCTTTCAGGCCCTTCGCTTGGAACTCGTACTCGAGCTCGCCGATGGTCGCCTGGGCAGAGGGCTCGCCCGTGGCGCCGGTGCCGCGGACCTCAAAGCCCGCGCTGGTCTCCGACTCGAGATCCACGACCATGTACTCGCCCGCCGGCAGCTGCTGGGTCACGCTGGCGGTCTCGCCCGCCGGCGTGTCGCCGACGCCCCCGGCCGTGTGCACCCAGTCGGGCAGCGGCTTGCCCTGCTCGCCCCAGGCGTTTGCGGCCTCGAGCGCCGCCTCGGCGGTGTGGCCGGCCTCGGCGCGCACGAGCTGCGCCCCGTGGGTGCCCTTGGCCGAGTTGGTGAACTCGATCCGGGCCAGGCCGCCCTTCACGCTCTTCGGTACGTCGAAGCTCAGGTCCCTGCCTGAGCCGCTGAGCTCGATCGCCACCTTCGCGGGCTTGGCGCCCTCCCCGCCGGAGCTGGACTCGTCGTCGGAGCCGCAGCCGGCGGCTACCAGGCCGAGCGCGGCGATCGTGGCGATGGCGGGTCCGTGCAGCCGGCCCGGGCGTTTGGCGTTCATCTCTTTCCTCCCTGTCGCATGGTGATGGGAACGCAAGCCTCGGGCGCGGGCGTCCGAAGATCGTTACGGTGGCGCCGTGACGCTCGAGATCTCGCTGCTCGGCCCGCCTCTGGTCCGGCGCGACGAGCGGCCGGTCGGCTTCGACACGCGCAAGGCGACCGCGCTGCTGGCCCACCTCGCGCTGGCCGAGCGGCCGCGCTCGCGCGAGTCGCTGTGCGGGCTGCTCTGGCCCGCTCTCGATCCCGAGCACGCGCGCGGCGCGCTGCGGCGCACGCTGTCCACGCTGCGCAGGGCCGTCGGGGAGGATCGCCTCGACACCGCGGGCGACAGCGTGGCGCTGCGCTTCGGCGACGGGCTCGAGCTGGACGTCCGCCGCTTCCGCGAGCTCGCCGGCGAGGGGGCACCGGCGGAGAGCCTGGCGGCGGCGGCGGAGTTCTTCCGCGGCGAGCTGCTCGAGGGCTTCTCGCTGCGCGACAGCCCCGAGTTCGACGACTGGCAGATGGGCGAGGGCGACGCGCTGCGGCGCGAGCTGGCCTCGGTGCTCTCGCGGCTCGTCGAGCTGCTCGCCGCGCGCGGCGACTACGAGCGCGCGCTCGCGGCTGCCGCGCGCTGGCTCGACCTCGATCGGCTCCACGAGCCGGCCCACCGCGCGCTGATCCGCCTCTACGCCTGGAACGGCGACCGCGCGGCCGCGCTGGGTCAGTACCGGGACTGCGTGCGCACGCTGACTCACGAGCTGGGGGTCACACCCGTGGAGGAGACGGCCGCGCTGTTCGAGCAGGTGAGCGACGGAGCGCTCGCTCCGCCGGCTCCGGCGCGGGCGAGCGCGACGACGAGTCCCGCCGCCCCGCCGCCCGCCGCTCCCACCGCGCTCCCACTCACCGGCCGCGCGGCGGACCTCGAGGCGCTCGTGGCGGCACACCGATCCGTGGGCGCCGACGGGCGCCTGGCGGTCGCGGAGGGCGAGGCGGGCATCGGCAAGTCGCGCCTCGCCGCCGAGCTGATCGAAACTGTGCGCGGGCTGGGTGCGTCGGTCGTGGCCGCCTGCTGTCACGACGACGAAGCGGGTCTCGCATATGGAGCGGCGGTGGAGCTGCTGCGCGGGGCGCTCGAGCTGACGGGCTCCGGCGACGCCACCTCGTCCCAGCATCTCGCCGACGCCTCCCTGCTGGTGCCCGAGCTGGCGGGCCGGCGTGCCGACCTGCCGCCGCCGCTCTCGCTCGAGGGTCCGGGAGCCCGCGTCCGGCTGCTCGAGGCGGTGGCCGGGGTGCTGACCGCCGCGTGCGCCGGGCCCGTGCCCGGCGTGGTCTTCGTGGACGACGTCCAGCTCGCCGATCAGGCGACACTCGACGCGATCGCCTACCTCGGGCACCGGCTCGCGGGAAGGCCGCTGCTCCTGCTGCTGAGCTGGCGAAGCGAGGGCGTGCCTTCCGGTCACCGCATGCGCCGCCTCGCCGTCGACCTCCAGCGGGGGGGTCGTGCGACGCTGGTGCACCTCGACCGGCTGGATGAGGAGGAGGTGGCATCGCTGGTGCGCGCCTCGCGGCCGGGGACCGACGATCTCGAGCTCGAGCGACGTATCTACCGCGAGAGCGAGGGGTTGCCGCTCTTCGTTGACGAGTATCTCGCGGCGATGCGATCGGGAGAGTCGGCGGTCGACGGCCTCTCGGGGGAGGTGCGGGGGCTTCTCGGGGCGCGCCTGGCGGGCCTGGGCTCAGTCGCCCGCCAGGTGCTGGGAGCCGCCGCGGTGATCGGCCGCTCGTTCGACCTCGAGACCGTGCGCGAGGCCAGCGGGCGCGCCGACGAGGAGACCGCCGGCGCGCTCGACGAGCTCATCGGCCGGGGGATCGTGCGTGAGCTGGCGACCGGCGAGGCGGCGTATGACTTCTCCCACCAGAAGCTGCGGGCGCTCGTCTACGAGGAGGTCGGCCTGGCGCGGCGGCGCCTGCTGCACCGACGGGTGGCGGCAGCTCTGGGTCGCGGGAGCAGAGACGGGGAGGCGGCCGCGCTCGTCGCCCAGCACCTGCGACTCGCCGGCGACCACGACGAGGCGGCGCGCCAGTACCTGCTGGCCGCCGACCACGCCACGGCGCTGCTGGCGCACGCGAACGCGCTCGAGCATCTGGAGGCGGCCCTGACGCTGGGCTACCCCGACGCGGCGGCGCTGCACGAGCGCATCGGCGACCTCAGGACGCTGATCGGCGACTACGGGGAGGCGCTTGCCAGCTACCGGCGGGCGGCCGCGCTGTGCGATCCCTCGGCGCTCGCCGGCGTGGAGCACAAGCGGGGCGAAGTCCACGCTCGCCGCGGCGAATGGGGCCGCGCGGAGTCGCATCTCGCGGCGGCGCTCGACGCCGCTGGAGCCTTAGAGCATGCGCTGCGTGCCCGCATCCAGGCCGATCTGAGCCTCAACCTGCACCGCAGCGGCCATCCCGAGCGCGCCCTGGCGCTGGCGGGCGAGGCTTTGGCGCTGGCCGAGCGCGCGCCCGACCGACGCGCCCGGGCGCAGGCGCACAACATGCTCGGGGTGCTGGCGCGCACCGCCGGGGAGCTCGACGGGGCACGCTTGGAGCTCGAGCGCAGCCTCGCGCTGTCAGAGGAGCTCCACGATCCCTCCGCCCGGACGGCCGCACTGAACAACCTCGCGCTGGTCTGGCGCGAGCTCGGCGATCTCGATCGGGCGCTGGAGCTCACCCAGCGTGCGCTGGAAGTCTGCGTGGCCTACGGCGACCGCCACCGCGAGGCCGCGCTGCACAACAACCTCGCCGACCTGCACCACGAGGCGGGACGGACGGAGGAGTCGATGAGCCACCTCAGGCACGCCGTGGCCATCTTCGCCGAGGTCGGGGCCGACGGCGCCACCCGCCTGCCGGAGATATGGAAGCTCGTGAGCTGGTGAGCCCGGCGAGCCGGCCGCAGTTCGCCGTCTCGCTCAGGCCCCCGAGCCGTTCTTGTAGTAGTTGGCGTTGATCTCGGTGAACTTCGTCCACTCGTCGGGGAGCTGGTCCTCGGCGAAGCAGGCATCCACCGGGCAGGCCTCCACGCAGGCATCGCAGTCGATGCACTCCTCGGGATCGATGTAGAGCATCTCGACCTTGTCGTAGTCGGGCTCGTCGGGAGTGGGGTGGATGCAGTCG
>JBBSNQ010000143.1:0-4535 GCA_038232575.1 Solirubrobacterales bacterium
CGCGACGCCGCAGACCTCGGCCAGCGCGTCGACCGCCCCGGCCTCGTGCAGATGAACCTGCTCGGGCGGCACGCCGTGCACGCGCCCCTCGGCGCGCGCGAGGCGGGCAAGCGCCTCCTGGGCGCGGGCATGCGCTCGCGCGGGTAGGCCTGCGCCGTCGATCAGCTCGCGGGCGCTCGCCCAGGTGCGCTCGGGCTGGCCCGGCGCGGCCACCACGCGAGCGCGGGTCGCCGCGATCGCGTGCCGCTCCGCTCGCTCGAGCCGCAGCTCGAGTCCCTCGATCCCCAGCCCACCGAGGCCCGAGCGCACCCGCTCGGCGTCGGCGCCGGCGTCGAGCAGCGCTCCCAGCAGCATGTCGCCGGCGACGCCGGCGACGCAGTCGACATACAGCAAGCGGCTCAGCGCGCGCCCCCGGCCGCCCGTGCGATCCGCGCGGCGATCGTGCCCGCTCCGAAGCCGTCGTCGATGTTGACGACCGCGACGCCGGCGGCGCACGAGCAGAGCATCGCAAGCAGGGCGGAGACGCCCCCGAACGCAGCTCCATAGCCGGTGCTCGTGGGAACGGCGATCACCGGCGCTGCCACGAGACCGCCGACGACCGACGCGAGTGCCGCATCTTGGCCGGCCACGACCACCACGCAATCTGCCTGGCGCAGCTCCTCGAGCGCCGGCGCGAGCCGGTGAAGGCCGGCGACGCCGGCGTCCTCGTGCATCGCGACCGAGGTGCCCAGCAGCTCGGCGCGCACGCGCGCCTCGTGCGCGGCCGGCGCGTCGGAGGTTCCGCCCGTGACGATCGCTACCGCGCCGCAAGCGGCCGGCACCGCACGGGCGACCCATGCCAGTCGTGCACGCTCGTCCTCGAGCGCGTCCGGCGCGGCACGCCGCACAGCCGCACGTGCCTCGCTGTCGGCACGAGTGACGAGTACCGTGCCTGCGCCGTCCTCGAGCAGCGCAGCGACGATCGCCTCGACCTCGCGCGGCTCCTTGCCCTCGGCCAGAACCGCCTCGGGCGCCCCCTGCCGCAGCTCGCGATGGTTGTCGACGCGGGCGAAGCCGAGGTCGCGGAACGGCAGCTGCTCGAGCGCCCGAAAGGCCTCACCCGGGTCGGTCGCCCCGCGCTCGACCTCTTCCAGCAACGTCAGAAGGTCAGACCGAAAGCCTGCCGGAGGGCTGCTCATGCCAGGCAGAGTAGGCATCCATCGCCCATCGCGTACGTTGAAGGCGTGCGCGTGCCCGCCGCCGCCTCGCTGACGCTTGCGCTTTCGCTGCTGGCGCTCGCCGCCTCGGGCTGCGGCGACGATCCGCTGAGCGCAAGCGCCGAGACCCCGCGCGACGTCACGCTCGCGCTCGACTTCACGCCGAACGCGGCGCACGCGGGCGTCTACACGGCCGCTCGCCAGCACTTGGACCGTCCGCGGGGGGTCGCGCTGCGCATCCGGCAGCCGTCGAACTCGCTCGACTCGCTCAAGGTGCTCACCAGCGGACGCGCGGACCTCGCGATCGTCGACATCCACGACCTCGGCATCGCGCGCGAGCGCGGCGAGGACGTGATCGCCGTCGGCGCGATCGTGCAGCGCCCGCTTGCCGCCGTGATCGCCCGCGCTGACGTCCGCCGCCCGCGCGAGCTCGAGGGGCGCCTCGTCGGCGTCGCCGGCCTGCCCTCCGACGAGGCCGTGCTGCGCGCGGTGGTCGAGCACGACGGCGGCGACTACGAGCGCGTGCGCCGGATCACCGTCGGCTTCTCGGCCGTGTCGAACCTCGTCGCCGGCAAGCTCGACGCTGCGACCGCGTTCTGGAACGCGGAGGGAGTCGCGCTGCGGGAGCGAGGCGTACGGACGCGGGAGTTCCGCGTCGACGACTACGGCGCCCCCGCCTATCCCGAGCTCGTGCTCGCGACCACACGCGAGACGCTCGAGGAGAATCGGGAGCTGATCCAGCGCACGATCTCAGCGCTCGTGGCGGGCACGCAGTCGGCGCTGCGCGACCCCGAGCCCGCGATCAGGCAGATCGCCGCGGCCTCGAGCGCCAAGAAGTCGCTGGTGCGCGCGCAGTTCCGCGCGCTGCGTCCCGCCTTCAAGCCCCCGCTGCGCCTCGATCCCGAGCAGATCCGCGCCTGGGCTCGATTCGACCGCCGCTTCGGGATCCTTCGGGAGCCGGAGCCGCGCGCCGGGTTCGACTACAGCTTCAGCGCGAGCGACGACCCGGACGCCGCCAGCGAGGCCGCGGTCGGCGCCGGAGGCTGAGCCGAGGCGAACCTCTCCGCAGGGCCCGCTGGGCGACGTCAGGCGAGCAGGCGCTCGAGCAGGGCGGCCGTCTCGCGCGCCATCCGCGAGCGCGGGACGACCATGTCGAACCCGGCCTGCTCGGCCCGCCGTCTCGTCTCCTGCTCGACGTGGGAGTAGAAGGCGAGCGCCGGGACCTTGCCCAGCTCGCCGCCCATCTTCATCGACTCGACCATCGCGGCTCCGTCGAGCTCGTCGGAGGTCAGGTCAACGATCAGCGCGTCGCTCTCCGGCGCGGCCGCCCGCGCGGCGACCTCATCGTCGAAGCGCGTCACCTCGTGCCCCGCCGCGCCGAGCGCGCCCTCGACTTTGGAGCCGAACAGGAGGTCCGGGCACAGCAGGGCGACCGTGGCCACCTAGTGGGCCTTCCCGAAACGTTCGCCCGGAAACGGCGAGGGCCAGGCGCCATCAGGCAAGGACGCAGGAGTCCGCCGTTCGCCGATCATCTCGCGCCTCGAGCTCGCGAGCATCGTCTACTGCACTCGGCGGCGGCGGAACTCTTCCCGGACCGACTCGGGCCGGCCCCACATCTGGGTGACCTCGACGCGCCCCGAGCGCGTCTCCCGCAGCGCCAGCTCGCCGCCGATGCCGGCGGCATCGAGCAGCGCCAGCGTGCCGCGGACGGTCTCCGGCGCCGCCGCGTGCCCGAACTCGTGCGCGACGTTGACCCGCCAATGCCAGTCGTGGTGCGAGTAGGGCTGGACGTTGACCTGCACGAGCATCGTCGCCGCCTCCACGTAGCGGCTCTCGTCGAAGATGCGCAGGTCGAGGCGCAGTCGCGTCCAGTCGGGCGGTAGCGCCTCGACCGTCTGCTCAAAGTCCTCCGCCAGACCCACGGCGGACACCTTAGCCCCGCTCGGCCGCGACGCACCCGCCGGCGGCGCTGCCGGCCCGGCGAGCTGCGGGACGATCCGTAGAATCGACGACGATGTCCGCAACGCCCGAGGCAGCTCTCAGCGACGCGACCCCCTGGGAGTACGAGCGCCTGCGCGAGGGCGTCGGCCTCGTCGAGCGGTCCGAGCGCGGCAAGCTGCTGCTCACGGGCGGCGAGGCGGCGGAGTTCCTGCAGGGCCAGGTGACCAACGACGTCGAGGGCCTCACCGCCGGCGAGGGCTGCTACGCCGCCCTGCTCGACCACAAGGGCAAGATCAGGGCGGACCTGCGCGTGCTGCGCGGGAGTGACTGGCTCCGGCTCGACACCGAGGCGGCGGGGCTGGCCGCGCTCGCGAAGACGGTGCGCATGTACTCGATCGGGCGCGACGTGACCTTTGCGGAGGAGACCCACTCGCACGCGATCCTGTCGCTGATCGGGCCGGGAGCGGACGCGGTGATCGAGACCATGCTCGGGGGCGCCCCGCCCGACGCGCATGAGCACGCCTTCGTCGAGACGGAGCACGGGCTCTGCGTGCGGACCGACCTCGGCATCGACGTAATCTGTCCCACCGGCGACGCCGCCGCCATCCGGCGCACGCCGGGCGTCGAGGAGGTCTCGGCGCAGGCCGCCGAGTGCGTCCGGATCGAGTCCGGCCGCCCGCGTCACGGCTTCGAGCTCGGTACCGGCACGATCCCCGAGGAGGCCGGCCTCAACGAGCGTGCGGTGAGCTTCACCAAGGGCTGCTACGTCGGTCAGGAGACGGTCGCACGGCTTCACTACAAGGGCCGGCCGAACCGCCACCTGCGCGGGCTGCGCCTCTCCGCCCCGGCCCGGCACGGCGAGCCCGTGGCGCTCGCGGAGAAGCCCGTCGGCTCGATCGGCTCGGCTTGCGTCTCACCTGCCTTGGGGCCGATCGCGCTGGCGATCATCAGGCGCGAGGCAGCCTCCGGCGACACCGTGCTCGTCGGCGAGGCGGCGGCCCCCGCCGAGGTCGTGGAGCTGCCGTTCGCTAGCGCAGCGGCTTGAGCGCGCCCGAGACCGCGAGCTCGCGCGCCCTGCGCGGGTTCGGGTCGTAGATCTCGACGAGCAGCGGCAGGCGCGGAGAGGCCACGTAGACGTTCGTCGGCCGCTTCTTCGACCAGGCGGCGAGCCCCGGACCTACCTTCTGACTCGACCAGGAGCTCTCCTTCGCCCTGCGTCGGAGCGTCCCGAGCGAGCGCTTGAGCCGGAGCGTCCCGACGGCGGTGAAGGCGGGCCGCTTGTCGCCGACCCGGGCATCCTCCTTCAGATAGCGCAGGAAGACGTCGCCGCGGCGGTTGCGCGTCAACTCGAGCTTGCGCTCGGGCATCTCGCCAAGCCAGTACACGGGTCGCCCGGTC
>JBBSNQ010000144.1:0-4503 GCA_038232575.1 Solirubrobacterales bacterium
CCGAAGGCGATCGCGTGGCGCGCGCTCGCGCCGCGCGAGCCGGCCTCCCGGCGAGCGTTGCGGAAGCGCCAGCCGTAGAGCACGGCGTACAGCGCCAGGATCACGAGCACTGACGGCGCCACGCTCACGAGCATCGACGGCACCACGCTCACGAGCACCGAGGGCGTCACGCTCACGAGCGCGGAGGGGGCGAGGCTTGGATCTCCGAGTGGGTCATCGCCTGGTGCGGAATTGTCGCAGTGGTCGCGCACCGGGATCTCGGGCCGCGCCAAGCTGGCGGCCACCGTGCACATTCGAGGACTCCCGCCCCTCGCCAGCCTCGTCTCGCTGCTCGCTCCACCGCTGTGCGCGGCGTGCGGCGCCCACTGCGGCGAGGGCAACGCCCTCTGCGGCGAGTGCCGTGCTGGCCTGCGCTGGCTCGGGGCGGAGCAGCAGCCCTGCGAGGCGCTCGCGGTGTGGGCGCCGGTCGCCTACGAGGGCCCCGCGCGCGCGATCGTGGCGGGCGTCAAGTTCCGCGGCGCACTCGGCCTCGTCGAGCTGATGGCCGCCCAGATCGCCGCCAACGCACCCCCCGGCGCGCTCGACGCCGGGGGGCTCGTGCCCGTGCCGCTGCATCCCGCGCGCAGACGCAAGCGCGGTTTCAATCAGGCCGAGCGCCTGGCGGCGGCGCTGGCGCGGCGCACGGGACTGCCGATCGAGGACTGCCTCAGCCGCACTGGCTCGAAGGGAACCCAGGTAGGTCGCGATCGCGCCGAGCGACAGGCCGCGATCGCCGGCACGGTGCGCACGCGGCTCACGCTTCCGGATACCGGGACGCTCGTGCTCGTCGACGACGTCGTCACGAGCGGCGGCACGCTGCTCGCATGCGCCGCGGCCCTGCGTGCAGCGGGCGCACGCGAGGTGCGCGCGGTCGCCTACGCGCGCACGCCAGGGAGGTAGGGAGGTGCGTCCAGCCACCGGACTGCGGGCGGTCGACGCCACGCGCAAGGTGCGCGCTTGCCCGGCGAGCACGCTTGCCTTTCGCGCGTCCCGCGGGCTACCATCCGCGTCAGGAGTCATCGGCAGACACGAGCGGAGGTGGATCCATGCGCATTGACGTCAAGGGTCGTAACGTGCCGATTGGAGGTGAGCTCCGAGAGCGAGTCGAGAAGCGCTTCGCGAAGGTCGCGGCGCAGGTCTCGCCGCAGGCCCAGCTCGAGGTCGAGCTGCGCGAGGAGCGCAACCCCGCGATCCGCGAGTCCCAGGTCGCCGAGGTCACGCTCTTCCTGAAGGGCGTCACCCTGCGGGCGCGCGATGCCTCGGAGAGCATGGTGCACTCGATCAACCTGGTCTCCGACGAGCTCGCACGCCAGGTCAAGCGACACCGGGTCAAGCGGCGCGCGCGCCGCGAGGCAGCGCGCCCAGAGCCGGGCCCCGCGGCCTCCTGACAGGGAAACGCGGCCTGCGCGCACGTCGGTGAGGAGGCCGCGCGGCCGCCGCTGAGGCGCTGAGCGTGCCCACGGCAAGCCTCCTGAGCGTCCCAGGCCGCTTGCTACCCTCGCCTGCATGTCCGTAATCGACCGCGCGCTGCGGCTGGGGGAGAAGAAGAAGTACAGGACGTTCGAGCGCCGCGTCGCGCGGATCAACGCGATCGAGCCCGAGCTCGAGGTGCTCGAGGACGACGAGCTGCGCGCGCAGGCGGACGAGCTGCGCGAGCGCGCGCGCGGTGAGAACGCCGAGCCGATCGACGACCTCCTGCACGAGTCCTTCGCGCTCACGCGCGAGGCCTCCAAGCGCGCGCTCGGCATGCGCCACTTCGACGTGCAGCTGATCGGCGGCATGGTCCTAAACGACGGCTCGATCGCCGAGATGAAGACCGGCGAGGGCAAGACGCTCGCGGCGACGCTGCCGGTGGTGCTCAACTCGCTCTCGGGCAAGGGCGTCCATCTCGTCACGGTCAACGACTACCTGGCGCGCCGCGATGCCGAGTGGATGCGGCCTCTGTACGAGCTCCTGGGCCTCGCTGTCGGCTCGCTGCAGGCCGGGCAGCGCGGCGTCGCCAAGCACGAGGCCTACGAGGCCGACGTGACCTACGGGACGAACTCGGAGTTCGGCTTCGACTACCTGCGCGACAACCTCGCCGGCAGCGTCGGGGAGAAGTACCAGCGCGGGCACAACTACGCGATCGTCGACGAGGTCGACAACATCCTGATCGACGAGGCGCGCACCCCGCTGATCATCTCCGGCGCCGCCGAGCAGGCCGCCGACTTCTACTACAAGTTCGCGCGTCTTGCCCCGCGGCTCGAGCCGGGCAAGAAGCCAGAGGGCCTCGAGACCAAGTCGAAGGACTGGATGGCCGACTTCGACTATGAGGCGGACGAGAAGCACAAGACGGTCGCGGTCACCGAGCGCGGCGTCGAGAAGGCGGAGAAGTTCCTCGGCATCGAGAACCTCTACCTCGCCGAGCACGGCAACTTGGTCAACCACCTGATCCAGGCGCTCAAAGCCGAGTCGCTCTACAAGCGCGACGTCGACTACGCGGTGATCGACAGCGAGGTGATGATCATCGACGAGTTCACGGGGCGCATCCTCGAGGGGCGCCGCTGGTCGGAGGGCCTGCACCAGGCCGTCGAGGCCAAGGAGAACGTGTCGATCAAGGAGGAGAACCAGACCGTCGCCACGATCACCTACCAGAACTACTTCCGCCGCTACGACACGCTCGCGGGCATGACCGGCACCGCCCTCACCGAGGCGACCGAGTTCATGAAGATCTACAAGCTCCAGGCTGTCGAGGTGCCCACCAACGAGCAGATGATCCGGCGCGACCACAACGACCAGATCTACAAGACCAAGGAGGGCAAGTGGCGGGCGGTCGCGCGCGAGATCGAATGGCGCCACGCCAAGCAGCAGCCGGTGCTCGTCGGCACGATCTCCGTCGAGGTCTCCGAGTTGCTCTCCAACCGGCTGCGCACAAAGGGCATCGAGCACTCGGTACTGAACGCAAAGCCCGAGTTCGCCCAGCGCGAGGGCGAGACTGTCGCCGAGGCGGGCAGCCCGGGCCGGGTCACGATCGCCACCAACATGGCCGGCCGCGGCGTCGACATCAAGCTCGGCGGCAATGCCGAGCACCAGGCCCATCTCGAGCTCGTGCGGCTCGGGCTCGAGCCGGGGCAGGAGGACTACGACGCGAAGTGGGACGAGATCCTCCCCGGCGTCGAGCGGCAGGTCGCCGAGGCGCGCGAGCAGGTGCTCGATGCGGGCGGCCTGTTCATCCTCGGCACCGAGCGCCACGAGTCGCGGCGGATCGACAACCAGCTCCGCGGGCGCTCGGGGCGCCAGGGCGATCGCGGCGAGTCGCGCTTCTACCTCTCGGCGGAGGACGACCTCGTGCGGCTGTTCGCCGGCGACCGCATCTACAACATCCTCGACAAGCTCGGCGGCGTCGACGAGCAGGGCGACGAGCAGCCGATCGAGGCGAAGATGCTCTCCAACCAGATCGAGGGTGCCCAGAAGAAGGTCGAGGAGCAGAACTTCCTGATCCGCAAGCGGGTGCTCGAGTACGACGACGTGATGAACCAGCAGCGCGACGTCGTCTACGGCTATCGCGACCGGATCCTCCACGGCGAGGACATCTCCGACACCGCGCGCTCACGTCTCGCCGAGGCCGTGGAGCGGCTCTGCGCGGGGTACATGGCGGGCGAGTTCATCGAGCACTGGGACCTCGACGAGCTCTTCACCCAGCTCGAGCAGCTGTATCCGGTCGGCGTCGAGCTGGCCGAGATCGACCGCAACGCGGTCGAGCGCGACCCCCTCGTGGCGGAGCTGCGCGAGGACATCAGCCGCGCTTACGACGAGCGCGAGGAGGCGCTCGGCCCGGAGCTGATGCGCCAGCTCGAGCGCTACATCCTGCTGCAGATCATCGACGACCGCTGGCGCGAGCATCTCAACGACATGGACTACCTGCGCGAGGGAATCCACCTGCGCGGCTTCGCCCAGATCGATCCGCTCGTGGCCTACAAGAACGAGGCCTTCGAGATGTTCGGCGTGCTGATGAACTCGATCTGGGAGGAGTTCGGGCGCTACCTCTTCCGCGTCGAGGTCGAGGTCCAGGGCGAGAACGGCGATCGCGCTCCCGACGGCGGCGTTGGGGCCTCGGGCGGCAACTCGAGCTCGCCGGCCGGGCGGTCCTACGCCGGCGGGAGCGCCGCCGACCAGCCGAGCGCGCTTGCGGCGGCTCGTCAGCAGGCGACCGGCGGCGCTGTCGCGGCGCCCGGCCAACCGCAGGTCGACGGCAACGGCGCCGCCTACGACGAGGGCGGCGCCTACGCGCCCGTCCAGGTCGAGACGCGGCACGTCGAGGAGAGCGTCGGGCGCAACGATCCATGCCCGTGCGGCTCCGGCAAGAAGTACAAGAAGTGCCATGGCGTGTAACTGCATGGCACGTAACCGCCACGAGGCCTAGGGATGTCCGACGATCCCACGTCTCTCCGCGACCGGCTGAAGCTGCTCGCGGACTATCTTTGA
>JBBSNQ010000145.1:0-4471 GCA_038232575.1 Solirubrobacterales bacterium
GAGTAGGGGGGCTCCTGCCGCTCGCGCGGCGGGTGGTCGTTCTCACGACTCTCCGCGGCCGGCAGGCGCCGGCCGCAGTGCGGGCAATCGTTGGCGTCCCGGGGCGCCAGCTGCTCGAGCGAGCAGCCGCAGAGGCGCAGGTTCTCGACGGTCCACGGCAGGTGGCTGACAGAGGGCGCAAGCGGCAGCACCTTGCCGACGATCTCGAGATCCTCGCCGGTCTCATGGTCGACGTAGACCGCCCCGGGCTCGACCTCACGGACGATCTCGCGTCCAGATCGAGTGCGCAGTCGGTATCTCTGTCCGGGGGCCACGGAAGGCGCAAACCTACCAGCGCCGAGGGCGTCCGCCCGGAATCGATCTGATCGATGCGGGTGCTTCTCTTCCATGGCTACCTGCTGCGCGGCACGGGGAGCAACATCTATACGGGCTCACTCGCGCGAGCGCTCGTGGCGCTCGGGCACGAGGTTCATCTCATCTGCCAGGAGCGGCGCGCTGCGGAGCTCGAGTGGGTCGACGCCGTGGGCGACTGGAGCGCCGGCTCGCTCGAGATTCGCGCGCGGCGGCAGTCCGCGCCTGACTCGTACAGGCCTCGCCGGTCCCAGAGCCTGACGGTCTACCTGCCGGACATCGGAGGGATCCTGCCGGTCTACGTCGAGGACCGCTACGAGGGCTTCGACGCGCGCGCTTTCCCGAGGCTGAGCGAGTCCGAGCTCGCAAGCTACATCGAGGCGAACGTGGCAGCCGTGCGCGAGGTCGTCTCGGTCGCGCGTCCCGACGTGGCGCTCGCCAACCACGTGCTGCCGGGCCCGCTGATCCTCTCCCGAGCGCTCCCGCGGGAGCTGCCCTACGCGGTCAAGGTGCACGGCAGCGCGCTCGAGTACACGGTGCGCCCGCATTCCGAGCGCTTCCTCGATTCGGCGGCGGAGGGGCTCCGGGCGGCTCGGGCCGTTCTCGTCGGCTCGCGCCACACGGCCGAGAGCCTCTGGCGCACGCTTGAGCAGCCCGGGCTCGCCGCCAAGACCCGCCTGGGGCCGCCGGGGGTCGATACGGGCGCCTTCAGGCCGCGGGCGCCCGAGCAGGCCGCGGAGGCTCTGAGCGCCCTGCGCGACCGGCTTCGAGGCGTACGGCTGCCCTTCGGCGGCGAGCCGGGCGCCTCGGAGGCGCTCGGATCGCTCGAGCCGGGCCGCCAGCGCATCGTCACCTACGTCGGCAAGCTGCTCGTCTCCAAGGGAGTCGATCTGCTACTGGCCGCCTGGCCGATAGTGGCCGCCCGCATCCCCGACGCACGCCTGTGCATCGTGGGCTTCGGCGCCTACCGCGGCGGAGTCGAGCGCCTGCTCGATGCGCTCGGCCGGGGCGACCTCGCGGACATGCGTGCGATCGCCGCACGCGGGCGCGAGCTCGAGGGCGGCCCACCGGGCGAGCTACGCCACCTCTTGGGCTTCCTCGAGCGGCTCGAGGGCGGGCGCCGCGAGGCCTACGTCGCGGCCGCGCCGGACGCGGCGGCGCGCGTCTGCGTGACCGGACGCCTCGAGCACGAGGATCTCCCGGACCTGCTGGGCGCCTGCCAGGCGCAGGTTGTGCCGAGCACCTTTCCAGAGGCGTTCGGAATGGTTGCAGCAGAGGCCGCCGCCTGTGGCCTGCTGCCGGTGAGCGCGGCCCATTCGGGCCTCGCCGAGGTCTCCGCGACGCTCAGGCCCGCGCTGCAGGGGACGCTCGGCGAGCTGCTGTCATTCCCCTCGGGCTCGATCGACGGGCTCGCGGAGAACCTCCTGCGCTGGCTCGAGCTCGACCCACGCGAGCGCGGGCAGGCGTCCAGCGCCCTGGCGGCGAGGGCGCGCGAGCTCTACGGTTGGGACCGCGTGGCCGAGGGCGTGCTCGACGCCGCTCGGGGGAGGCTCGACCGGCTCGAGCCGGTGGCCGCGGATGCCGCGCCACCCGTCGCCGGAGGTGGCTAGTCTTCCGCTTCTCTTGCTCGGGCTCGACGTCAATCCGAGGGTCCTTGCGCTGGCCGCCGTGGCCGCGCTGGTCGCGCTTTCAGGCTGCGGCAGGGGAGGCGAAGCGCCCGACCTCGTGCGCGGCAAGGAGCTGTTCATCGGCGAGGGCCAGTGCGGCAGCTGCCACGTGCTCGAGCGCGCCGGAACCGCCGGGCGGGCCGGGCCCAATCTCGACGCTGCGTTCGGCCCCTCCGTGCGCGATGGCCTCGGCAGGGACACGGTCGAGGGGGTCGTGCAGCATCAGATCCTCTTCCCCGGAGAGGAGAGCCCGATGCCGGCCGACCTCGTCACCGGCGCGGACGCGCGCGATGTGGCGGCATACGTGGCGGCGGTGGCCGGCCGGCCCGGCGACGACGAGGGGGCGCTCGCAACGGCGGGAGTGGCCGGAGCGACGGGCGGTGAGCAGATCTTCACGGCCGCCGGCTGCGGCAGCTGCCACGTGCTCTCGGCGGCGGGCACGCAGGGCACCATCGGCCCGAGCCTCGACGAGCTCCCGGAGATGGCGAAGAGCGCTGTGCCGAGCCTCTCGCCAGAGGAGTACGTGGAGCAGTCGATCGTCGAGCCCGACGAGTTCGTCGTCGACGGCTTCTCCGCGGGGACGATGCCCGGCTCCTACGGCGAGCAGCTGAGCCCCGAGCAGGTGAAGGAGCTCAGCAGGTACCTGCTGAGCGCAAGCGGCGGCTGATCGCTGTGCCGCGCGCCCGCGCAAGCGGCGGCTGATCAGGCGTCGGCCTCTGCCAGCAGCTCGAGCAGCGCCGCCAGCGCGTCGTGGCCGGCGGCGGCGATGCCGACCGGCTCGCCCTCGAGCGGCGCGATCGCACCGCCCGCCTCGCTCACCAGGATCTTGCCGGCCGCCCAGTCCCACAGCTCCCCGCCGCGCTCGTAGTAGCCGTCGAGGCGCCCCGCGGCCACCCACGCGAGGTCGAGCGCGGCGGAGCCGCCCCGGCGCACGTCGCGCACCCGCGGAATCACGTGGGTGAGCGCCTCGGCCTGGCGCCCCCGCACGCCAGCGTCGTAGGAGAAGCCGGTTGCGATCAGGGCGCGCCGGAGCGCGTTCGGCCCGGGATCATCCGCGGCGCCGCGACCTGGATCCGCCGCGGAGGCGTCGTCGGCGTCCCCGGTTCGCTCCTGCGGAGTGCGCACGTGCATTGGCGCGCCGTCCAGCTCCGCGCCGCGGCCGCGCACGGCGCGGAAGGTCTCAGCGGCGATCGGCTGGTGGACGACCGCGACCAGCCCGCCGGCCTCGTCCTCGAGCGCGATGCTCACCGCCCAGGCCGCGAGGCCGTAGAGGTAGTTGGTCGTCCCGTCGAGCGGATCGACGAGCCAGCGTCGGCCGCTCGTACCCTCGCGCGAGGCGCCCTCCTCGCCGAGCAGGCCGTCGTCGGGCCGCTCGCCGAGCAGCAGCTCCGTGATCGCGGCCTCCGCGGCTCGATCGGCGTCTGAGACAAGATCCGTCTCGGAGGACTTGAGGTCCACTCCGCGCGCCGGCTCGCGGAAGCGCTCGACGAGCAGCTCGCCGGCCCGCCTCGCGGCCCGCTCGGCGAGCTCCAGGTCCGTCAGAGGAGCGCCCGTGCGAGTAGCACGGCCACCACGATCGCGCCGATCGTCAGCGCGACGTAGATCAGGAACCGAAACGCCTCCGCCTCCGAGCGCAGCGGGTTCAGCACGAGCGCCGCTCCATCGGGCCCCTCAGCACGCTGGGAGCCGCCTGCTCGGGCCGTGGAGCACGAGCGAGCTCCGTCAGAGGAGGTAGACGGTCGAGTAGACGAGCACCCACATGACGTCGACGAAGTGCCAGTAGATCCCCGGAACCTCGACGCCGCGGTGCTCGGGCGCGCTGAAGTGTCCGCGAAACGCGCGCAGCGTGGCGAACAGGAGCAGCAGCAGACCGACGAACACATGGGCGCCGTGCAGGCCCGTGAGCGCGTAGAAGGCCGAGCCCTGGGCGCTGTCGGCCGGCGAGAAGCCGATATGCACGTACTCGTTGATCTGAATGGTCAGGAAGGTCGCTCCGAGCAGGAGCGTCGTCAGGAGGCCGGCTCTCATCCCGGCGCGGTTCTCGTTCTTGACCGAGACGAGCGCCCAGTGCATCGTCACCGACGAGGAGAGCAGGATCGCGGTGTTGATCCCGGCGATCAGCTTCGGGAGCTCGGTGCCTTGAGCCGGCCACTCTGCTCCTCCCACGACCCGGATGAAGAAGTAGGCCGAGAAGAACGCTCCGAAGAGCATGATCTCGGAGATGATGAAGAGCAGCATCCCGAGGAACTGGGGCTCGACGCGCGAGGAGCGATTGGCGTCGGGCGGACCGTGGTGATGCTCCTCCGCATGCTCGTGACCCTGCTCGTGCTGGCGCTCGCGGTCGAGCCCGACCGAGGCCGACTCCATCAACGCCCCCTCATCGCGCGCTCGCCTCGTTTCGCGACGCTCCCGAGCGCGCCTCTTCCTCAGCGACGACCACGTGCTCGACAGGC
>JBBSNQ010000146.1:0-4454 GCA_038232575.1 Solirubrobacterales bacterium
AACTGCAGCAGCGTGAGCCAGGGCAGCCATCCCGGGTCGATGTCGAGCAGGCGCACGCATGCGCATGCGAGGATCAGGACGATCGCGGCGAAGAAGCCTCGGAAGGGCCCGATCGGGCGGTGGATCAGGCGGCCGAGGCGGATCCGCAGCCGCTGCATGGTCGGGCCGAAGGGGCTGCCAGTGCGGGCGGCGTCGTAGTGGGCGAGCAGCACAAGCGTCCCCGCCTTTCCGGTGTCCTCGGTCGAGACGACGTTCTGGGAGGAGCGCTGCGGGGTGAGGCGGCGCGTGATCTGGAACCTGCCGGTCAGGTCGAGCAGCGTCGCTGCCGAGGCGGCCAGCACGACGATCACGCCCACGACCGGCTGGGTGACCGCGAGCACGCTGCCGGCGATCGCCACGAGAGCGTGGATCAGGTGGGTGAGCGCGTAGGCGGGCCGGACCTCGATCGGCTCGACGTCCGCGCTACGTCCGAGCGAGCGCAGCCGGTCGACCAGATGCCCCGCGGCGCGGCGCTCGGCGTCCGTTCCCGGACCGCGCTGCTCGAACGCCACCAGGTCCCGGATCTCCTCCATCGCGTCCATCGCCGAGAGGGTAGGGGGCGGGTCCGGCGTACGGCGGCCGCCGGCGTGCGCCTGTTGATCTTGATGCCCGGGGCGGGATTCGAACCCGCACGCCCTTGCGGACAAAGCATTTTGAGTGCTTCGCGTCTGCCGTTCCGCCACCCGGGCAGGTGGTGGATGCGAGGCGGCTAGCTGCGCGCGCCGGCGGGATCCTGCACGCGGGTCTGCTGCTCGTCACCGCCATCGCTCGGCGGCTCCGAGCGCCCGTCATCGTCGTCCCAGCCGCCGTCGTCCTCGCCGGACCCCATCGCGCGTTCCTCCACCTCGATGTTCCAGCCCTGCTGAAAGCCGACCATCGTCGCGGCCATGAGCATCACCTGCAGCACGATGATCGCGATGATCAGAAGGCCGGTGATCTCGGGCGGAAGCCAGGGGGTGGTGAAGCCGGGCTTCGTTCGCTCGAACCAGCTCCCGAGCGTCGGCGCCGTCATCGCGACGAACCCGAGCGCAGCCGCGGCGGCCATCGGCAGCACGCCGTTCTTCCAACGCAACACGAAGAACGCCATGATCGCGTAGATGCCGATGTAGCCGATCGTGACCCACTTGGCGCCCTCGACCTGGGATGCCCAGCTGCCGAATAGGACGAGCGCGATCAGCGCGGTGCTTGCGACGAGCAACACCGTCACCACGATCCTCGTCGCCTGCACGGCGGGCTTCTCGCGGTTCGGGTGGCGCAGCACGGTGTCGGCCATGACGCGCCAGTCTAGACCGTGTCACACGATCGTGCGCGGGTGGCGCAGCGACGCGTACGCGTCGCACACGTGGTCGCGTCGCGTGCACGCGCCATGCGGATGGAGGGACTCGAACCCCCAAGGGACTAAGCCCACCGCGTCCTAAGCGCGGCGCGTCTGCCGATTCCGCCACATCCGCTGGTTCGCAGCGATTCTAGGTCGGCTCAGCGGCTTGGGTCCGGCGAGCGAGTCGAGCAGCGCTTGGTCGTCGAGCGACCGATAGGTTCCGCGAGACTACGCGGCCGGACGGAACGGGGGGAGCGCTAGGCTCAGCTGCCGGGGGCACTAGCTCTAATTGGCTAGAGCGGCGGTCTCCAAAACCGCAGGTTCCAGGTTCGAGCCCTGGGTGCCCCGCTTTGAGGCAGGGATGGGGCGGCACGAACGCTCGCGAGGAGCCTCGCGATGGCACTGATGACGATGCAGAAGGCGAACCTGGATGCGGCTGCGTGTTCGTCGAGCTCTCTCAGCGCAACGACTACAACGAGGGCTGAGCCCCGCCATCGCACTTTGCTCTGAAGGCGGCTCGATTGGGCCAGGGTGACGGGGAGCGGGCACCATGGCTGCCTCCGGCTAGAGGTCCTCGCGCCGCACCAAGCCCACGAGCGTCCCGTCGGGCGTCGTCACGACCGCCGCCCGAAGGTCCCGGCGATCGAGGCGCTCGGCCAGCTCGGCCGCCAAGGTATCGAAGCGGAACGTCGAGGGCCCGGGCTCCATCGCCGCCTCGGCCCGCACGTCCGGCTCTCCCTCGAGCGCCGCCCGCCGCAGGCGGCCAAGCACGACGTCGCCGTCGGCCACGACGAGGGCGAAGCCGTAGGGCGAGGACTCGACCCGGGAGCGCACGTCGCCGACCCGCTCGTCGAGGACGCAGGTGGCGACGTCTCGCCTGGCGCGCTGGCCGATGCGGCGCTCACCGGCGTGATCGCCCTCGGTCGGAAGCCCGCGGGCGATCCAGTCGACCTTGCCCTCCACGTAGTCGTAGGCCTCCTCGAAACCGAGCGTCTCGAGCCGGCACGCGGCTCGTGGGCTCATGTCTCAGAGTGCGTCGTGGCAGTAGACGATGACCGGCGAGGTTCGACTGAGGCCAGCGGTGGTCTCGGCGCCGAGTTGCTTGAGGGGGATGCTCTGCGCTCCGGGAAGGTGCTCCTCGTGGAACTCCTCGGGTGGCAGGACCTCGACGAGCTGGGCGTCCTGGGCGAGCAGCTCGCGGAGCCTGTTGACCTCGATGCGCTCTGGCATCGCCTACTCCTCCATCCCCTCGAGCTCGATTCGGCGGTCGAGCAGCGCCCACTTGCCGTACCGGCTCTCGACCCCGCGGCCCAGGAGGAGGCTCGGGATGAGGCCGAGCCCGGGGGCGAGCTCTCGAGCTACGGGCATCCGCGAACGGCGGAGGCCACCCACTCCTCGGACGGCTGTCCCTGGAGCCCCGCAGGGGTCCTGTAGAGGCGGCACTTCAGCCCGATGTCGGTTCGCTGCTCGGCGCCGGGTTCGACGTCCCGGCCGTTCACGCGCACGGTCGGCGAGCCGAGAAAGCGCGCGGCCTCGGCCGCCTGCGGCGACTCGACGCGCCGAAGCTCTACGCCTTCCCGGACGCCGGCCTCCTCGAGCAGCGCGCGCAGGCGAGGGAGCAGAGCCTCGTGGCTCGGGCAGCCGTCGAAGTAGAGCAGCTCGACTCTCACGCCCGGCCTCCCGCGACCACGATGGGAGGTTGCCTCATCGCACCCACTCGCCGGCGCAGGTCCGGCGCCGACGTCGCAGCAGCACGAGGCTTACGACGAGCGCTACGCCGAGCACGAGCGCAGCGCTGGCTCCCGCGAGCTTGAGGAGCGTGAGACCGACGACGACGCCCAGGAGAAGTGGAGCCGCAGCGCAGCAGGCGACCGCGAGGAGCGTGGCGTCGAGACCGGCGAGCGATGCCCTCACGAGGGATCTCCGCCGAGGGTTCGGCATGCGGCGATGTGCTCGGCGTTGTCGCGGAGGAGCTCCTCACCGAGCTCGAGCAGGGCGCCTACGCGCTCGTCGGCGAGGCGGTAGTAGACCGTGCGGTGCTCGCGCCGGCTCCCGACGAACCCACACCAGCGCAGGCAGGCGAGGTGGTTCGAGACCTTCGGCTGAGATGAGCGGAGCGCCGCGGCGAGCTCCCCCACCGAGCGCTCACGCTGCTCGAGCAACCCGAGTATCCGCACTCGCGTTGGATCGCCGAGGCCGCGGAAGTACTTGGCGAGGAGGTCGGACTCGGCGGGCGCCTCGGGCAGGCGGAAGGGAGCCGGCTGTAGATCCTGTACCTGGCTCATATCTATTTCTACTTATATCAGAATCCAGCGACATGGTGCCGCCGACGGCCGCTCATCGTCTGCTCGCTCGTCGGCGAGCCTGCGAACATGTCCCCCATGGCTGCGTGTTCAGGTGAATGACTGGCTTGCTAGCGACGGGAGGGTCCCAAGGTGAGGAGCTGGGACGTCAAGGGGATAGAGGTCAAGCCACAAGTGCCGGAGATCCTCTCCTCGACCGACGAGGGACGCGCGATCGCCATCGACCTGCCCGCCGCCGAGAGCCTGCAGGACCATGAGGTGCACGAACGCGCCTGGCTCGTAGTGATCGAAGGAGAGATCGAGGTCAAGAACGCCGCCGGCGACCGCGTCGTCGGCGAGCCGGGGCTGCTCGTCGAGCTCGCCCCCCAGGAACGCCACGAGGTCCGTGCGCTCTCCGACGCCCGGATCCTCCTCCTGCTTACGCCCTGGCCAGGCTCGGGCCATCCGGGCGCAATGACCATCGAGCAGAAGGCCGACGTCCGCCGTCGCGCCGCGGAGAGGGCGAAGCCTTGAGGAACCTGCTCGTCCAAGGTCGGTCTGCGAGGCAGTCTGCGGCGTGCTCAAGGACGAGCTCGCCGCTAAGTCGCGCCAAACCCCCGCCCCTGCTGGCGGCCAAGGAGGCCACGAGCTCATGATGTTCCGTCAGGTCCCCAACGACGACCTCGGCTGTGCCTCCTACTTGATCGGAGACGAGAAGGCTGGAGTCGCGGCCGTGGTCGATCCCCGCTTTGAGATCGACGAGTACCTCGCGCTCGCTCGTTATCAAGGTGTCTCGATCGAGCACGTGCTCGAGA
>JBBSNQ010000147.1:0-4431 GCA_038232575.1 Solirubrobacterales bacterium
AGCGGCAGCGTCGCGTAGTCCGCCGCCAGGCGGGCCCCCGCGGGGCCGAGCAGGTAGCGCTCGGCCACGACGCCGAGCGGCAGCGCCGCCCCCACGACGACCGCGGCCGCGCCGCCGAGCACGAGCGCGATCGCCGACCGGTGCGCGCCACTCGAGCGCAGCACGGCGATCGTCGGCCGCCGCTCGGCGGCCATCACGACGAGCGTCTGTACGAGCACGTAGAGGCAGATCAGCCCGTTCACCCCGGCCACGACGCGCAGGACGCCGGCCAGCTCGCCGAGGAAGGCGCGGTTGTCGGAGCCCGCGCCGCCGACCGCGCGCGGCTGGGCGCCGAGCGCCTCGAGGTCTTGCTCGACCTCAAAGCGGTTGGCCCCCGCCTCGAGGCGCACCGCGACCTCGGGGTCGATCGAGTCGTCCGCGGCGAGCAGCCGCCCGGGCCGAACGTAGGCCACCCGCCCCTCGCTCTCGATCGTGCGCACGACGCCGACGACGCGGTAGCGCACCTCCTCCCCGCTCCCGAGCTGCACGGCGAGCGTGCCGCCGGGCTGGACCCCGAGCGTGCTCACGAGCCCCTGCCCGACCTCGGCCTCGCCCTCGGCGCGCACGCGCCGGCCCTCGGCGAGCTGCGGCGCCTCGAAGCTCGTGTGATCGCCGGGGAAGGCGACGAGGCGCACGGGCTGGCCGAGATTGAACGAATCGACGGCGTCGACGGCGTAGCGCGGCTTGGCGGCGGCCACGCCGGGAAGCTCCTCGACCTCGTCGGCCCGCTCGGCGGGCAGCGCGACCGTCAGCTGGTAGCGCTTGCCGACGACGCCCGGGTCGTCCTGGAGGCGGCCGAGGAAGCTCGCCAAGCCGAGCATCAGCAGCATGACCGCGGTCGCCGAGGCGACGACGATCGCCGTCGCGGCGGTGCGGGCGCGGCGCGCGAGCGCGAGCCGCAGCCCGAGGCCGAAGGGGCCGCCCGGCGTGCGCGAGCGCCGCGGCGGGGGTGCCAGCTCCGCCCCTCGCAGGACCTGCGCCGGGGGCAGCGAGGCCGCGCGCCACGCCGGCCACGCGGTCGTCAGCGAGACGAGCGCCACGATCGCCGCCAGGCAGAGCGCGAGCGGACCGAGCACCGCGCTCCCTGCCGGCAGCTCGTTCAGGATCTCGAGCAGGCCGGCGGTCGGTCCCGCTGCGATCAGCATCCCCGCCGCAAGCCCGAGCGCACCGGCAGGGAGCGCGACGAGCGCCGCGTCGAGCGCGTGCCCGCCCGCCACTCGCGCGCGCGAGAAGCCGACCGCGCGCATCACGCCGATCGTCTCGAGCCGCCGCTGCACGTCGGCGCGCGCGGCCGCCCCGAGCATCACCCCCGCAATCGCGAGCGCCATCAGCGAGAAGGCGACGAGCAGCGCGATCACGATGCCCGCAAGCTGGTCGACGAGCGCCCGCACCCCCGTGCGCGTCGTGAAGGTCAGGTCCTCGAGGCCGAAGCTCTGGCTGCGCGCCTGGACGAGCAGCGAGTCGAGCCGCGCGGGATCGCGCGCCCAGATCATCACAACGTTCACCGAGCGGCCGCGCTCGAGGAAGTCAGAGCGCACGAGCTCCTGCGGCAGGTACACGCGCGGGTGCGCCTCGAGCGGGAAGGCGACGTCCTCGGGCGAGACCGCCACGCCCGCGATCCGCACCGGTCCGAGCCGCCCCACGTCGATCGAGTCTCCGGGGGCGAGCTCCCACTCGCGCGCCAGCCCGCGCTCGATCAGCACCTCGCGCGGACGGTCCGCGGAGAGATCGCGGCCGGCGACGACCGCGTAGCCGCGCCGGCCCGGCGGCACAAGCTGGATCGTCCCCTCGTTCGAGGAGCCGCCGGCGGAGTCGAAGTCGATGCCCTCCACCTCGAGGCGGTAGGAGCGGGCCTCGACGTTCGCGAGCGAGCCCACGCGCCGGTCGACCTCGGCGCGCGTGCGGCGGTCAAAGCGCGCCGTCACGTCGGGCAGATCGGCCCGCTCGACCGCGCGGTCGAAGCCGGTCGCGAGCCCGTAGCTGAGCGTCACCGCGGTCCCGATCATCACCGACGCCGCGGCGATGCCGGCAGCCGCGAGCAGCGTCCGCCCGCGGTGGCTCCAAAGCCGGCCGAGCGCCTCCCTCACGGGCCGAGCCGACCGTCCTCGACGGTCAGCACGCGGTCGGCGAGCGCCGCCGCCTCGCGGTCGTGGGTTGCAAGCAGCACCGCGCGCCCGCCCGAGGCGACCGCCCGCAGCGCCTCGAGCACGGTCGCACCCGAGGCCGGATCGAGGTTGCCCGTCGGCTCGTCGGCGAGCACGAGCGGCGGCTCGTTGACGAGCGCACGCGCGATCGCCACCCGCTGCTGCTCGCCGCCGGACATCGTGTGCGGCAGCCGCCGCGCCGCGCCGTCGAGGCCGAGGCCTTCGAGCAGCCCGCGCGCCGCCCGCCGCGGCGGCGCCCCGTGCGCGAGCCGCGCCGGCAGCAGCACGTTCTCCTCGCCGGTCAGCTCGGGGATCAGGTGGAAGAACTGGAACACGAAGCCGACCCCGGTGGCGCGAAAGCGCGTCAGCTCGCGCTCTGAGAGCCGCTCGAGCGCCTGCCCCGCAACCTCGACCGTGCCCGCGTCGGGCCGGTCGATCCCGCCGATCACGTTCAATAGCGTCGACTTCCCCGACCCCGACCGCCCGAGCAGCGCAACCATCTCACCCGGCGCCACGTCGAGCTCCGCCCCGTCGAGCACCCGCCGCGCCGCCCGCCCGCTGCCGAAGGTCTTGACAAGCCCACGAGCAGCGACCAGAGCCACCCGATCAAGGGTAGGGAGCGGGAAGTCCCGGCTTCGCCGGTTCGCCGCCCCTTCGGCATGTGAGCGGGCGCGGGGCCTGGCTCCGGTGAGGCCCTCGTCGCGGCGCTCGGTTCGGGCTTACGCGACGTTGGTTCCGCAGTGTCTCTCGGCTGGCCGAGGTGCGTCGCTATCGCCCTCGCTCGCGGCCGGCGACGAGGTCCCCACCGTCGCCACCCGCGCGCAAGCGGCGCGGTGGTCTGCCGGAGCATCGCCGCAGGCGGGTCACCTAGACTCGGACGCGGATGAGCGATCTCTCGCCTCGACGGAGCAGCCGCCTCTCAAGACGCCAGCGCGAGGATCTCGCCTACCGGCTCGGGATCGGAGGAGGCGTGGCGGCTCTCGTCGCGGTCGCGGGGGTGGTGCTGGCCATTGTCGGCATCGTGGGATCCTGGCTCCCCGTGCTCGCTGTGATCGTTGCCGTCGTCTGCGGCCTCCTCTTCCGCAGGACCGTGACCTAGCAGCCGCGAGCGGGCTCACGAGTCGCCACTCGTCGATGTAGAGCTCGTCGCGGTACTTGACGGCCTTACTTCTCCAGGATGCCGAGGAAGCTTGCGGGGCTGTAGATCGGCAGGTCCTGTGCGAGCTCAAGGAGGTCTCCGTCGCCCGAAACCACAGCGCTGCCGCTCTCGAGACCGAGAGCGATCAGCTAGTCATCGCCCGGATCCTCGGGGTATCACAGGTGATACGCTCGGGAGCTCAGATGAACGTGAGCATTCGAGATCTGCGCAACCACGGCGGTGACGTGGTGGACCGCGCGACTCGCGGCGAGCCCATCACCATCACCCGCGCGGGAAAGGCGGTCGCGGAGCTACGCCCTGTAGCGCCAGACCCCCCGTCCGCCGAGGCCCTGCTCGCGCGATGGCAGGCGCTCCCCGCTCTCGACGCCGTCGCGCTGCGGAGAGACATCGACGAGCTACTCGACGAGCGTCTGTGAGCGACCCACCGCGCTCGCCGCGAGGGATCCTCGACACCTCGACGGTGATCCGGCTGCAGCGCATGAGCGACGCAAGCGCGCTCCCCGCCACTCCGCTCATCACCACCGTGACCTTGGCGGAGCTAACCGTCGGGCCCTTGGTGGCGAACGACGCACACGAGCATGCTGCCCGCCAAGCCCACCTACAGCAGGCGGAGGCCGACTTCGAGCCGCTTCCCTTCGACGTGGCAGCCGCCCGCGCGTTCGGGCGGGTCGCGGCTTCCCTGCGTCAGAGCGGGCGCAAGACGGCCGCCCGCGCCTATGACGCGATGATCGCCGCAATCGCTCTGGCCAACGACCTGCCGATCTACACGTGCAACCCCACGGACTTCGCCGGTATCGACGGTCTCGACGTCGTCACCGTCGCGGACGTCGAGTAGCCGAGGACCATCGACAGCCTCGCGTTCGGCGTGGCCGCACCCGTGGTCGATTACGCTCGGGCGCGTGCCGCAGCCGATGACGCTTGAGCAGTGGCAGGCGCCGAGACGGTCAAGGGCAAGGCGCTGCGCCGCGACCCACGTGTCTGCCTACCGGTCGACGACGAGCGACCGCCATTCTCGTTCGTGATGTACGAGGGCGAGGTGGAGCTGAGCGACGACCTCGAGGAGAGCTCCCGTGGTCGATCGCGATAGCC
>JBBSNQ010000148.1:0-4422 GCA_038232575.1 Solirubrobacterales bacterium
ACCCGCTCGTCCGGCCAGCGATCGCGCACGATGTCGCGCAGGCCGAGCGCCTGCAGCTCGGCCAGCGCCGCCCGCTCGGGCTCGGTGACGTGGGTGTGGCCGGCGTAGGCGGCCGGATCGAAGACGTCGTCGTCGGTCGGTGCGATGTTCATGTCGCCGCATAGGACCGTCGCCTCCTCGCCAGCCGCAACCGCTTCCCGCAGCGAGGCCAGCCAGGCGAGCTTGTACCGATAGTGGTCGGAGTCCGGTGCCCGTCCGTTCGGAACGTACACCGAGAGCACCCGCAGCCCGCCGCACGTCGCTGACACCGCGCGCGCCTCCTGATGCGGGAAGCCCGGCGCGCCCGCGAGCCCCTCGACGATGTCGTCCAGCCCGACCCGCGAGAGGATCGCCACCCCGTTCCAGGCCGCCTCGCCGTGAGCTGCGGCGGCGTAGCCGCGCTCGCCGAGCTCGTCGTCGAGCAGCTCGCGGAACGCCTCGTCGGTGAGCTTGGTCTCCTGTAGGCAGACGACGTCCGGTCGCCGCTCGTCCAACCAGGGCAGCAGCCGCGGGATGCGCTGCTTGACCGAGTTCACGTTCCAGGTCGCGATGCGCATCGAGCTCACGCTATCGGCGCTGCCGCTGCCAGCCCGGCTCCACCAAGGCCGATGCGCGGGACGCCGCGTTCAGACCCGATCCGCGAATCCTGCCCGGGTCCGGATTGCTACGCTGTGCCACGCATGGACGTGTCGGTCCGAGAGCTGCGAAACCACACGGCGCGCGTGATCTCGGCCGTGGAGAGCGGAGAGCCGGTGGTGCTCACCGTGCACGGGCGGCCGGTAGCGGACATCGTCCCGCGACGCGAGCGCAGCGAGCGTCGGCCCTCCGAGCTCCTGCTGAGCGATTTGGCCGCGGTGAGCAAGCTCGCACGTGAGCTGAACGTCGTCTCGGACGCATCCGACTTCGACGTCGGGCTGACCACCGACGACATGGTCACGTGAGCGGCGGCTACATCGCGGACACGAGCACGTTCGTCGCAGCCGAGCAGGATCGACCCCTCGGTGAGCCTCCCGAGGGGGATGCTCGGATATCGGTCGCGACGCTGACCGAGCTGCTCGTCGGTGTCCAGAGAGCACCGGCGGGACCGTTGCGCACGCTGCGCGCTGAGACGCTGACACGCGCACGGTCATTCATCGCGCTGCCATACGACGAGGCCGTCGCCGAGCGGCTCGCGGAGCTGCTCGCCTCCGCACGATCCGCCAGCCGCCGCGCGGGCGCCATGGACGCGATCATCGCCGCGACGGCCGTCACCCACGATCTCGCCGTGTGGACCTTGGATGACGACTTCGACGTCCTGGCCGATCTGCTGCCCGCCTTGCGGGTGCAGCGAGGCGCGGCCTCTTCCTGAACTGCCGCGCTCCGAACGGCCGACCTACGCGAGCCCCTCGGCCTGGTACTCGCGGAGGTAGCCCTCGAAGAGGCGCCGGTGGCCTTCCTCGTCGCGCAGGATCGCGATGACCATGTCCTGGGTGACGAGGTCCTTGTCGTCGCAGAACTTGATCATCTTGTTGTAGTGCTCGATCGCGCCGGTCTCGGCCTGGATCACGCCTTCGATCACGTGCACGATGTTCGTCTGGTGCTCGGCGGGCTGGAGGAACGTCTGCTGGGCCTTGAACTCGAGCGAGCCCGGCACGGTCCCGTAGAGCTCCTTGATGCGAGCCGCGAACTGCTGCGCGTGGCCGAGCTCCTCCTGGATGTCCTCCTCGAGGCTCTCCTTGACCTCCTGCGCGCGGACGCCATCGGGATTGATCGAGTTCGAGATGTAGCTCATCACGGTCTCGAGCTCCATGAAGTACGCCTGCTTGAGCAGCTCGAGCAGTTGGTCGCGCTCCGCCGAGAGCTCGTCGCTGAGGATGCCTTCTCTTGGGGTGGTAGCCATGCGCAGCACTCTAACGGCGGTCAGGCCCTGTCAGGCCGAGCCGTCCGGGCGCGACTCTAAATTCGATCAGCCATGGATCAGCCGACGCTCATCGATGAGAAGACCTTCGTCCGCGACCTCGAGGACGGGCAGGCCGTCGAGTCGATCTTCGTCGTGCGCGACCGTGACCGGCGCCAGAAGCGCAACGGCGAGCCGTTTCTCAAGCTCCGCCTCGGGGACACGACGGGGGAGGTCGAGACGCTCGTGTGGGACCGCGTCGAGGAGATCGAGCCGCGCTGCGCGCCCGGAACCGTCGTACGCGTCGCCGGCCGATTCGCCGTCGACAAGCGCTACGGGGCGAGCCTGACGGCGCGCAGCATCGATGTCGCCGGCGCCGAAGAGTACGACCCGGCGGACCTGCTCGACGGCCCCCCCGCCGCCTTCGAGCAGATGGAGGGCGACCTGCGTTCGCTGCTCGCAACGATCCAGAGCCGCCCGCTCGCCGCCCTGCTCGAGCGCTTCTTCGGCGAGGCCTCGGAGCTCTGGGCGCGCTGGCGCGAGGCACCGGCAGCCAAGCGCTACCACCAAGCCTACCGCCACGGACTGCTCGAGCACAGCCTCTCGGTCGCGCAGGCGGTCAGCGCCGTCTCGGCGACCTTTCCCGGGCTCGACCGCGAGGTGGCGATCGCCGGTGCGCTGCTGCACGACATCGGCAAGATCGAGGCCTACGCGAGCAAGAACGACGCTATCGAGCTGACCGACGCAGGCAAGCTCCAGGGCGAGATCCCACTCGGCTACTACATGGTGCGGAGGGAGATCGAGCAGGTCCCGGACCTCGACGCTGAGACCGCTCAGGCGGTGCTCCACATCATTCTCTCCCACCACGGCACGCTCGAGCACGGATCGCCGGTCGTGCCGTGCACGCGCGAGGCCACGCTCGTGCACATGATGGACAACCTGGGCGGGCGGCTGGGCTCCTTCGACCGCATCGAGAAAGGGCTCTCGGGAGGCGCTTGCTGGTCGGGCTACGACCCGGCGCTCTCGGGATCGGCCTACTTCGGCCCGCAGGAGCGTGAGCAGAGCTCGGGCGCGGAGCAGGGCCAAGGCAGGGAGCAAGCGGGTGTCCCAGGCGAGCTGGCAGCCGCCGAGCTGGCGGACGAACCCACCGCCTCACGGCTCTCGGCATAGCGCCCGCAGTCGCCTCAGCGAAGCGCGGAAGAGGGATCAGCCTGCGAGCCCTGCGGCGCGAGCACGATCGGGCCGGTGCGGCGAGGATCGCCGTCGTTGGGCTCGAGCGTGACCTCGAGCCGTGGATACGACCTGGCGAACGGCCCCGCCAAGAGACGCGCCTTCCCCTCGTTCGCCTCCTGCGGATAGAACGTCCCGCCGGAGATGCGGTTCGGGCTGCGCAGCGTGTCGCCCTCGCCGACGAACCAGAGCTCGTAGATGCCCTCGGGGCGCGGGTCGGCGAGGTGCTCGATCTGCAGCTCGACCGCGCGACCCACGTCGGTGCTCGTCACGCGCGCAACGGCGAGCGTGGGCTCGTCGGCGGGTCCCACGAGGTTCACGACCTGCGCGCCGCGATCGCCGAATATGGACCCGATCAACGCTGCGACGAAGGCCAGCGCAAGCATCGCCGCCATGCCGAGCACGGCACGGCGCGCAGGCGAGTCCAACCGGTGCGAGACCGTGGTGACGGGCTGGGGGGCGCGTGCCGCGCGCTCGACGACGGCCATCGTCTGTGCCTCGAGGCCGACCGGCAGCTCGAACGCCGGCGCGGCGTGCTCGAGCAGATCGGGAAGCCGCCGAAGCTGCTCGACCGTGCGCGGACAGGTCGGGCAGCTCTCGAGGTGGCGCCTGAAGTCCTCGGCCTCGGCCGGCTCGAGCACTCCGAGCACATAGCCGGCGAGGTCGGGTGGCGGCGTCGTGTGCTCCGCAGACGCCACCTCAGACCTCGACGCCCTGCTCGGCGAGCGCCAGCTTGAGCGCGCGCAGTCCGTAGTAGGTGCGGATCTTCACCGTGCCGAGCGGCAGCCCGAGCTGCGCCGCGACCTCGCGCTGCTTGAGGCGCCGGTCACGGGAGAGCTCGAGCACCTCGCGGTGCTGATCGAGCAGCGAGCCGAGCGCCTCCCGGCACATGACCCCCTCGAGCAGATCGTCGATCGTCCGCTCGAGGCCGTCCTGCCCAGGGTCGCCCTGCCGCTTGGGATCGCGGGCCCGCGCAGCCTCGCCCGCCCGCCCGTGCCCGCTGGCCGGCATCCGGGTGGAGGGCTCGCGCGCGATGTCGACCGCCGTCTGCTTGGCGAGCCCGAAGAGGAAATCACGCGCCGCTTGGGCCGCGGGGTCGAACTCGCCCGCGACCTGCCACAGACGGACGAACGTGGCCTGCACCAGCTCCGCGGCCAAGCCGGCGTCCTCGAAGAGGCTCAACCCGAGCGCGTAGAGGCGGTACTCGTAGCGGCGGTAGAGCTCCGTCAGCGGCTGGCCGCGGTCGCCCGCGGCGATGCGCGCCAGCAGCCGCTCGT
>JBBSNQ010000149.1:0-4408 GCA_038232575.1 Solirubrobacterales bacterium
CCTCCTCGACGAGGACTTCCTCCGTGGAGAGGACTTCCTCCTCGGCGAGAATCTCCTCCGTAGCGCCGCCGCGACCTTCCTCGGCGAGCAGCTCCTCCTCGGGCAGCACCGGGCCCTCCGCGAGAGGCTCCTCGGGAAGGGGCTCCTCAGCCGTCGGGGGCTCCTCCACCACACCCGGTCCCTCGGAGAGGGGGCCGCCCAGCGGTGGCTCGGCGGCAGCAGGCCCCCTGGCGAGCGGAGCAGAGCCGGCTTCCTGCTCGCGGAGCTCCTCGAGGCCGATTCTCACGGATTCGATCTGCGAGCGGAAGGGCGTGGTCTCCGAGTGCATACCCTCGACCATCGAGTCGATCACGCTCAGGTTCTCGCGCAGCCTCCCGAGACCCTCCTCGAGCTCCGCCGTGCGCCGCAGCATCTCGGTCGAGGCCTGCTCGACCCGCTGGATGCGACTGTCCGTCTCCGCGGCTGTCCGCTCCTCCGTCTCACGGGCGCGGCGATCGGCGTCGGCGGTGACGCTCTGGGCGCGCTCGTCGGCCTCGCGCGTTACGCGCTGGGCGTGCTCATCGGCCTCGCGGGTGACGGTTTGGACGCGCTCGTCCGCCTCGCTCGTAACGCGCTGCGCGCGCTCATCGGCCTCGCTGGTGACCTGCTCGGCGCGCGCCGTGGCGCCGGTCTCGAGCTCTGAAGCCGTCTGCTCGGCCGCGTCGACGATCGCCCGCACGCGCTCGGCCGCCATGCTCGACAGCGACGGCTCCGCCGGAGCGCGCCGGAGGCCCTCGACAGCACCCTGGAGATCCTCGACCGCCGCGGCGATCTCGCTCAGGTGCAGGTCGACCTCCTCGGGGTCGTACCCCTTGCGCACAGCCGGGAAGTCCCTGCGTTCTATTGAGTGCCGGTCGAGCTCCACCTACCCCTCCTAGCGCTGATCCTCGAGAACGGCGCTAGCGTAGCGGACCGGGCGGCAGCTCGGCGCGCCGGTAGCGGACCGGGAGAGTTGCGCGGCCGGACAGGCGCAGTGGCGTCGAGGGCTCCCCTGCCCCGGCGAAGCGTCCCCGCTCGTCACCCTCGCCTAGCTTCGAGCGCCTCCTGCTCGCGGCGGAGCTCCTTGATCTCGTCGCGCAGTTTCGCCGCGTACTCGAACCGCAGGTCGTCGGCGGCGGCCAGCATCTCCTCCTCGAGCTCCACCAGCGTCCGCGACAGCTCCTCGGGCGAGCTGCCCTCGCGCTCCTTCGCGCGCGAGCGCCGGCCGCCCCTGGGCACCTTCGAGTCGAGCGTGAGGAAGTCGGTGATGTCGGAGATCCCCTTGCTGACCGTCTCGGGGGTGATGCCGTGCTGCTCGTTGTAGGCGCGCTGGATCGCGCGGCGCCGGTCGGTCTCGCCGATCGCCCGCTGCATCGCCGACGACTCGCGGTCGGCGTACATGATCACCCGCCCCTCGATGTTGCGTGCCGCACGTCCGATCGTCTGCACCAGCGAGGTCACACCCCGCAAGAAGCCCTCCTTGTCGGCGTCGACGATCGCCACGAGCGAGACCTCGGGCAGATCGAGGCCCTCGCGCAACAGGTTGACCCCGACCAGCACGTCGTACTCCCCCAGCCGCAGCTGACGGATGATGTCGATGCGCTCGAGGGTGTCGATCTCCGAATGCAGGTAGCGCGCGCGGAAGCCGTGCTCGAGCAGATAGTCGGTCAGATCCTCGGCCATCTTCTTGGTGAGCGTCGTGACGAGCGCGCGCTCGCCGGCCTCGGCGCGGAGGCGGACCTCGTTCATCAGATCGTCGATCTGGTTGCGGGTCTCGCGCACCTCGACCTCGGGGTCGACGACGCCGGTCGGCCGCACGATCTGCTCGACCACGCGCGAGGCGTGACCGGTCTCGAACTCGCCCGGCGTCGCGGAGACGAAGACGATCTGCGGCGTGCGCCCGAGGAACTCCTCGAAGGTCTGTGGGCGGTTGTCGAGCGCGCTCGGGAGCCGGAACCCGTAGTCGACGAGCGTCTGCTTGCGCGAGCGGTCGCCTTCGAACATGCCGCCGATCTGGGGGACCGTCTGGTGCGACTCGTCGATGAAACAGACGAAGTCCTCGGGGAAGTAGTCGAGCAGGCAGTAGGGGCGCTCGCCGGCCTCGCGGCCGTCGAGGATGCGCGAGTAGTTCTCGATCCCGTTGCAGAAGCCGAGCTCGCGCAGCATCTCCATGTCGTACTGGGTGCGCTGGCGCAGCCGGTGGGACTCGAGCAGCTTGCCCTGCTGCTCGAGCTCCTGGCAGCGCGGCTCGAGCTCGTCGCGGATCTGCGTCACCGTGCGCTCGACCGTCTCGCGATCGGTCGCGTAGTGGGTCGCGGGCCACACACCGAGGTGCTCGAGCTCTCCGTAGACCTCGCCGGTCAGCTGGTCGAAGTGCTGGATCGTCTCGATCTCGTCGCCGAAGAAGGCCACCCGGTAGGAGCTCTCGGCGTACGCTGGCCAGATCTCGAGCGTGTCCCCGCGCACGCGGAACGTGCCGCGGCCGAGCGCGGTGTCGTTGCGCGAGTACTGGATCTCGACGAGCTTGCGCAGCGCCTGCTCGCGGTCGACCTCCTCCCCGCGCCGCAGGATCAGCGTCTGGGCGTTGTACTTCTCTGGCGACCCCAGGCCGTAGATGCACGACACGCTGGCCACGATCACGACGTCGCGGCGCGCGAACAGGGCCGAGGACGCCGCGTGGCGCAGCCGGTCGATCTCCTGGTTGATCGACGAGTCCTTCTCGATGTAGAGATCCTGACTCGGGACGTAGGCCTCGGGCTGGTAGTAGTCGTAGTAGGAGACGAAGTACTCGACCGCGTTGTCGGGGAAGAACTCGCGGAACTCGTTGCAGAGCTGAGCGGCGAGAGTCTTGTTGTGCGCGATCACGAGCGCCGGGCGCTGGACGCGCTCGATCGTGAACGCCATCGTCGCGGTCTTGCCGGAGCCAGTGACGCCGAGCAGCGTCTCGAAACGCTCACCCGTGTCGAGCCCGGCGGCCAGCTCATCGATCGCGGTCGGCTGGTCGGCGACGGGTCTGTAGGCGGAGTTGACCCGTAGCGGCGGCACGGCCGAGAGGCTAGAGACCGCAGGAGCGGCGGGCCTGGTGGCGCGCCCGTGCGGGGGCGCGGGCGGCGGGCCCGGGCGGCGGGCCTACAGCCGCGGGCCCGTGCTGCGGGCCTACAGCCCGAGCTCGCGCGGGTAGAGCCGGCGGTAGCGCTTGCGGCTGTCGATCACACCGAGCACGTACTCGCGCGTCTCGGCGAAGCGGATGTCCTCGGCGGGGTCGAAATCCTCGATTCCTCCCGCTGCCGCGACCCAGCGGTCGGCGTTGCGCTCACCGGCGTTGTAGGCGGCGAGCGCCAGGGTCTCATCGCCGTCGTAGAGGCCCGCGAGGTAGCGCAGGTACCAGGCCCCGTAGGCGATGTTCACCTGCGGCGTCGCGAGATCGTCGAGCACGAAGCTCGTGCCGCCCGAGTGGCGCGCGATGAACCGTGCCGTGTCGGGCGTGATCTGCATCAGGCCCTTGGCGCCGGCGTGCGAAGTCCGGTCGCGGAAGCGCGACTCCTCGTAGGCGACGGCCGCGATCAGAGCGGGATCGAGGTCCTTGTCGGCGGCCTGCTGGCGGATGATGTCCTCGTGCTTTAGCGGCAGCGTGAGCCGCTCAAAGGCCTCCTCGGCGGGGTCGAGCACCCCAAGCGCGTGCAAGGCAGCCGCGACCAGGAAGGCCGAGAGGGCGAGCGCCAGCAGCCGCGCCAGCAGCCGCACAGGCGAGATCCGCCGCGCCGCCCGACCAGACGCATCGCTCCCCGCCCGCACGCCGCCGCGCTTCCGTGACGAGGACGCGCTGCGGGTCGTGGCGAGGGTCGATGGGCTCATGGGCTCAGCTCAGGCGATCAGCTCTGCCGATCAGGCAGGACCTCGAATCGTGGCAAGCAAATCTGACATCTTCTGCTCTAACCCCTCGATGCCTCCGTCGTTGTGGACGACGTGGTCCGCACGCTGCGCCTTATCCGCCTGGCTCAGCTGGCGCTCAGAGCGGGATTCTAGGCCCGCGTGGCCGCGGGCCGCCGCCCGCTGGGCCCGCACCGCATCGTCGGCGACGACTGCCAGTGTGGCGTCGAAGGCGTCCTCCATGCCGGCCTCGAACAGCAGCGGCACCTCGACCACCGCAGCGGAGGGCGGCGCCTGCGCCCGGTCGAGCTCCGCGTACCAGGAGGCGATCCGCTCTCCGACGCGCGGCCACAACCTGCCTTCGAGCCAGGCTCGCCCGTCAGGCTCGGCGAACACCCCCTCGGCGAGCGCCGAGCGGTCCACCGCTCCATCGGGTGCCACCTGCGAGCCGTAGCGGCACACGAGCTCGTCGCGCAGCTCGTCGGAGTCGAGCAGCTCGTGCACGATCGCGTCGCTCGAG
>JBBSNQ010000150.1:0-4384 GCA_038232575.1 Solirubrobacterales bacterium
CCGGCGCCCGCTGCAGCGGTCACGACGCCCGAGGCCGCGCAGGGCTCCGTCAGCGCCTCGGGGTCGGACGGCGCTGGTACTCAGGCCGCCGGCTGACAGGAGGCCTCGGCAAGCGCTGTGTACGTGAGCCCCGATCCTGTCGGGGCTAGTAGCCACAGCCGCTCCGGTAAGCCGCCGCCACCCTCGCGGGGCGGCGGCATCCGCGGCGCCCCCTACTTCTTCGCGGACTCGAAGTAGGGGTTCGTGCCGCTCGCGTGGTCGGTCACGTCGGCCACGCGGTCGATCTCGGGGACCGCTTCGGTGATCGCGACCTCGATCCCCTGGTTCAGGGTGACGCTCGCCATCCCGCAACCCTGGCAGCCGCCGCTGAGCCGGAGGTAGGCGACGGACTCCTCGACCGCGACGAGGTCGGCCCGGCCGCCGTGGGCGGCGATGCTCGGGTTGACCTGGTGCTCGAGCACCTGCATCACGCGCTGGGGCACGTCGCCGCTCAGGTCGGCAGGCGCGCCCACGCCCGCGCCGACGGCGGGGCTCGCGCTCTCCGGCCTGTTCGGGTTCTCGAGCGCCAGGCCGCCGGCCATCAGGTCGCTCGACCATGCGATCGTCGCTCCGCGGACCTTGTCGAAGCTCGGCTCGGGGACAACGATGGCAAGGCCGTCGTGATGCTCGATCGCGTCGTAGGGGCCGGCATCGTCGAGCGGCTTGAGATACATGTCGTAGGTGTACTCGCCGTGCGCACTGCCGGTGACCTCGAGCCACATCGCCTGGCGATCGGACTCGTCCGACTGCTCGCGGAGGCCGAGCACCTTGGAGCGCGCCTCGTCTGTTATCTGCAGGAAGGACTCCATTGACGCTTCCTACGATACCTGTGTGCCCCGGGCGCTTCTGCTGCTGCCGAGCGCGACCTACCGAGCGCGCGACTTCCTCGCGGCTGCGCGCAGGCTCGGCGTCGAGGTGGCCGTCGCCTCCGACCGGCGCCAGGCGATGTCGCGCTCGATCGGCGACCGTGCGCTCGTCGTCGATCTGCGCCGCCCCGAGGCGGCCGCCGAGCGGATCGTGCGCCTCGCCGAGCGTATGCCCCTCGATGCCGTCCTCGGAGTCGACGAGGAGGGCGTGCGCGCTGCCGCGCTTGCCTCGGAGTGGCTCGGGCTGCGCGGCCACGCATCCGACGCGGTGGCGGCGACGCGTGACAAGGCGGCGATGCGCGCCCGGCTCGCGGCTGCGAGCGTGCCCCAGCCCGAGCATCGCCTCGCGCACAGCGGCTCCGAGGTGGGCGAGATCGTCGCCGGCCTCGGTGGGCCCTGCGTCGTGAAGCCGCTCTCACTGTCCGCGAGCCGCGGCGTGATCCGGGTCGAGGGCTCGAACGGCGGGACGGCCGCCGCCGAGCGCATCGCGGCGATCCTGGCCGAGGCCGGCGAGGATCCCGCGGGTCCGCTGCTCGTCGAGCGCTACGTGCCCGGCCGCGAGGTGGCCGTCGAGGCGCTGGTGAGCGCGGGCTCGCTCGAGCTGCTCGCGATCTTCGACAAGCCCGACCCGCTCGAGGGCCCGTACTTCGAGGAGACGATCTACGTGACCCCCTCGCGGCTCGGATCCGCGTTGCTCGGGCGGATCGAGCAGCTGACGGCCGCTGCCGCACAGGCGCTCGGGCTGCACGACGGCCCTGTGCACGCCGAGCTGCGCATCGACGGCGATCGGCTCCACGTGCTCGAGCTGGCCGCTCGCTCGATCGGCGGGCTGTGCTCGCGGACGCTGCGCTTCGGCCTTGGCAGCAGCCTCGAGGAGCTCGTGCTGCGCCACGCGCTCGGCCTGCCCGCCCGCGATAAGGCGCGCCAGCCGGGGGCGTCCGGAGTGATGATGCTGCCGGTGCCCGCACGCGGGACGCTCGAGGCGGTGCGCGGTCAGGAGGTGGCGCGGGCGGTGCCGGGGATCGCGGGGCTCGAGATCACGGTCGCGCCGGGAAGCGCCGTGCGGCCGCTGCCCGAGGGTGATCGCTACCTCGGCTTTCTGTTCGCGCGCGCAGCGCGGCCGGAGGAGGTCGAGCGGGCGCTGCGGGAGGCGCACGCCTGCCTCGACGTGGCGATCGCGGCGCCCGCAGAGAAGGATCGCGGCGTGCCCTACGCTGCCCGTGCGTGCGCGTCCTCCTGATCTCGACGTACGAGCTCGGCCACCAGCCCCTGCACCTCGCCTCGCCGGCGGCCGCGCTGATCGACGCCGGCCACGATGTGCGCTGCCTGGATCTGTCCGTGGAGAGCTTCGACCGCGCCGCGCTCGACTGGGCCGAGGCGGTGGGCATCTCGGTGCCCATGCACACCGCGATGCGGCTCGCTATTCGGGCCGCCCGTGGCATCCGCCGCGCGCGACCCGGGCGCCCGCTCTGCTTCTACGGCCTCTACGCGCCGGTCGGCCGCGACGCGACCGCAGGCGCGCTCGCCGACCGGATCCTCGCCGGCGAGTACGAGCCGGCGCTGCTCGAGTGGGTGGGCGAGCTCGCCGCCGGGAACGTGGGCGAGCTCGGGGTAGGGCGGCCCACGAACGGAGCGAGCACGGATCGGCCGACCATCAGCCTCGACCGCGGCTCCTTCCACCTGCCTGCGCGCGGGCTGCTGCCGCCGCTCGAGCGCTACGCTCATCTCGCGTTCGGGGGGCAGGAGCGGCTCGTCGGCTATGTCGAAGCTAGTCACGGCTGCGTCCATCGCTGCCGGCACTGCCCGATCCCGGTCGTCTACGACGGCAGGATCCGCGTCGTGGGGCAGGACGTCGTGCTCGAGGACATCGCACAGCTCGTGGCGGCCGGCGCGCAGCACATCACCTTTGGCGATCCCGACTTCCTCAACGGCGCGCGACACTCGCTGCGCATCGCACAGGCGATGCACGAGCGCTTCCCCGGACTGACCTTCGACTGCACGACGAAGGTCGAGCACGTGCTCGAGCACGTGCGCATCTGGCCGGAGCTCGCCGAGGCCGGCTGCCTGTTCGTCGTTTCTGCGCTCGAGTCGGTCGACGACGAGATCCTGGGCCGCCTCGACAAGGGTCACACCACCGCTCAGGCGGTCGAGGCGATCGCGCTGCTGCGCTCGCACGGCATCGAGGTGCGCCCTTCGTTCATGCCGTTCACGCCCTGGACGACACGCGAGGGCATGGTCGAGCTCGTCGACTTCGTGGTCGAGCAAGACTTGATCGGCAACGTCGACCCGGTCCAGTTCGCCATCCGCCTGCTGCTCCCGGAGGGCTCGCTGCTGCTCGAGCACCCCGACATGCAGCCTCATCTCGGTCCCTACGACGCCGAGCGCCTGACCTACACGTGGAGCGCCGCCGACCCCGAGGTCGATCGGCTGCACGCGCGGCTCTCGACGCTCGTCGAGCAGGGCGCGGCCGCGGAGGAGCCGGTCTCCACGACCTTCTATCGGATACGCAGCGAGGTGCTCGCGGCGGCAGGGCGCGCGCCGGCCGGGGCGGGCGAGGGCGTCTACGCGGGCCCAGGCGTCTTCGCTGGCGCGGATCTGGAGCGGCCGCGCCTGACCGAGCCATGGTTCTGCTGAGCGGAGCCGACCGAGGGCCAGTTCGGCTCTCTCGAGACGATCGGATGAGAAAGAGCACGCGGCGGGGACGAGAGACAGCACGCGGCGGGGATGAGAGGAGCACCAAGGTGAGAGGAGCAGCACGACGATGAGAGGAGCAGCGAGATGAGCGAGAACGGCAAGGTCGCACTGGTGAGCGGCGCCAACAAGGGGATCGGCCTCGAGATCGCGCGCCAGCTCGCGGGAGCGGGCATGCACGTGGTCATGGGCGCGCGCGACGCCGCCAAGGGGGAGGAGGCCGCGGAGACGCTGGCTGCCGACGGCCTCGCCGTCGAGTCACGCAAGCTTGACGTGACCGACGACGCGAGCGTCGAACGCCTCGCGGGCGAGCTCGAGTCCTCGCACGGGCGCTTGGACGTGCTCGTCAACAACGCCGGCGTCTCCGGGGACCACGCGCAGGGAGGCGCCGAAGCTGACCTCGAGAGCGTCAAGCAGACGCTCGAGACGAACCTCTTCGGCGCCTGGCGGGTGGCGGAGCTGGCGATCCCGCTCATGCGCCAGAGCGGGGGCGGACGGATCGTGAACGTCTCGAGCGGCCTCGGCCAGCTGAGCGACATGAGCGGAGGCATGGCCCCCTACAGGGTCTCGAAGACCGCGCTCAACGCGCTCACGCGCATCCTCGCCGCCGAGCTCTCCGATGCGGGCATCCTCGTCAACTCGGCCTGCCCGGGCTGGGTGCGCACCGACATGGGCGGCTCGGGCGCGGCGCGGTCGGTCGAGGAGGGCGCCGACACGCCCGTCTGGCTCGCGACGCTTCCCGACGACGGGCCTACCGGCGGCTTCTTCCGCGACCGCGAGCAGATCCC
>JBBSNQ010000151.1:0-4371 GCA_038232575.1 Solirubrobacterales bacterium
AGACGGTCGAGGCCGTCTCCGACATTCCGGTGGAGGTGCGCGAGAGGGCGGGCGCTCGCGGGGCGCTGCGTCGCGGTCGCGCGGACACGCCGGCTTCCGCCGCGGCTGGCCGGGCGGCCGGCCGGTCGCTCCGCTGCTAGATTCGTCCGCAGCCGGGTGGGCGTAGCTCAGCTGGTAGAGCTCCTGGTTGTGGTCTAGGCGGTCGCGGGTTCGAGTCCCGTCGCTCACCTTAGAAATCTCCTGCACTCTCCTAGAGAGGCGGTGCGCTGGAGCTCAGGCCGCCGGAGGCTCGGGGGGCGCAGGGGCGTCGAGCCCCGCCTTCGAGACCAGATGCGTGATCGGGCCGTCGTAGAGGCGGCGGGCCCGGTCCAGCAGGTTCTTCTCGAGCCAGTTCGAGTCCCCCGGAGGATGGGTGGAGATGATGATCTCGTCAGCGGGGAACTCGCGCAGCGTGTCCTCGATCGCGCGGGCGGGGTCGGCGTCGCCGACCGTGCCGCGCACGGAGGCGCGAGCGTCGCGCAGGGTCTCCACCGCGGCGGCGAGCCGCGTCTGCGCCTGCATGACCGCGTCGTCGGTATCGGACACCCAGTGGCGCACGCGCTTGTTGAGGGCGGGGGCGAGGATCAGCACCTCGCTGTCGAGGCGCTCGGCGCGGTCGCGCACCTCCGTGAGCAGGTTCTCGCACGGGCAGGTCCTGTTCGCGACGACGAGGATGTGGTGCGCGGGACCGTTGAAGGTGGGTGGTTCGCTGGACATGGCTCGTTCTCCTCGGCGTCTGCGTCGTATTGGTCGCGTCGTGCGCGTCCGTGCTACGTGCACGGACTCCCATTGTTGCCGATGCGACTAGTTCCGGACGCCGAGGCGAGCGACCGTTCACCTACCGGTAAGCGGGCCGTTATCCGGTGCCCCTAAGCTCGCCGGGCGCGTGGCCGGCGATCGCACAGCTCTCGTGCTCGGTGGTGGCGGCGCGCGCGGCGCGTACGAGGCCGGGGCAGTCTCGGTGCTGCTGCCTGCGCTCGAGGCGCGGGGCGAGCGCCCGTCGATGATCTTCGGCACGAGCGCCGGCGCGATCAACGCGACCCACCTCGCCGCGCGGCAGCACCTCGACGCCGAGACGGCGGTCGCCGGCCTGCTCGAGCGCTGGCGCGGCCTGAGCAAGGGCGAGGTGATCCGGCCGCTGCTCTTCCAGCAGGCCCCCCTCACCGCCCTGCGCTACGTCGGCGAGCTGCTCTCGATCCCCGGCCTGCGCCTGGCGAGCCTGCTCGACCCCGCGCCGCTGACCCGCAACCTGGACAGCTGGACCGACTGGGGTGCGCTTGCGCGCAACGTCGCCGATGGCGCCGTCGAGGCGATCGCCGTCGTTGCGACCTCCGCGCGCAGCGGCCGCGCCGTCGTCTTCTGGGATGGAGCCAGCGAGCACGTGCCGCACCGCTCGCACGTGGTCGACTACGTCCGCGTTCAGCTCGGCGTCGAGCACGTCAACGCCTCGGCGGCGATCCCGATTCTCTTCCCGGCGGTGCGCATCGACCATCCGTACGAGGCGCGGGGCTGGTACGTCGACGGGGGGACGAGGTTCAACACGCCGATCAAGCCGACGCTCGACCTCGGCGCCGAGCGCCTCGTCGTCGTGGCGACGGGCTCGCTCAGCGATCCGCCCGAGGGGGCCGGGCGCTACGAGGGCGATGCACCGGACTTCGGCGACGGGGCGCTCCATCTGCTCAACGGCACGCTCGTGGACCCGCTGATCGAGGACCTGCGCGTGCTCGGCAACACGAACGCGTTCCTGACGCGGGACGCCCCGGGGGCCGGGCGCTATCGCGAGGCACGCGGAAAGCAGCCCTACCGCGAGGTGCCCTACATCTTCGTCGGCCCGCGCGCGGTGTGCGCGATCGGCGAGCTCGCGCTCGAGGTCTATCGCTCGCGGTACGGAGGCCTCAAGGGGCTGCTCTCGCCGGACTTCCCGCTGCTCAACCGCCTGCTCGGCGGCGAGAGCTCGAACCACGGCGAACTGCTCAGCTACCTGCTCTTCGACCCGGTCTTCTGCGACGAGCTGATTCGCATGGGGGCCGAGGATGCGCGGGCATGGCTCGACGCACCGCCGGGGCCCGACGAGCCCTGGCAGGTCGACCCGCTCGAGGCGTTCGTGGCGCCAGCCTGAGGCCGGAGCGGTTTTTTCGCCGCATCGTGCGGTCGAGCCGGTCGGTGGCGTCGTCCCGGCCTGCTTGACTCGGTGGCGTGCACGAGCAACCCGCATTCGAGCCCTCCTCGGAGCTCGAGGTCCCCCGCCTGACCCGCCTCTCGACGGGCGCCGAGGGCCGTCTGGACTTCCCCTGCCCCTACGAGACCTGCGACGGCAGCGGCTTCGAGCTCGACGAGGAGGCCAACACGGCGCGCCCATGCCGCTGCCGCGAGCGCCGGGTCGCGCTTGCACGCTCGCGCAGCCTCGCGCACAGCATCCCGCGGCGCTTTCGCGACGTCGCCTTCGATCGCCATCCGGTGACGAGCCTCGACCGAACGATCACGGCGCCGGTACGCAGCTTCTGCGCGCAGATCGAGGCCCGTCTCGATCGCGGCGACGGGCTCGGCTTCTGGGGGCCGCCGGGCACCTACAAGACGACGCTCGCGATGCTCGTCTCGAAGCGTGCGCTGGCTGCGGGCCGCGCGGTCGCCATCTACACGCTGCCCGAGCTGTTGACCGAGATCCGGACCACCTACGACGACAACTCCGACCGCAGCTACCAGCGCCTGATGCAGCAGCTCGCAGGGGTCGACCTGCTGCATGTCGACGACATGGCCGTCGCGCGCACGAACGATTGGACGCTCGAGCAACTCTACTCGGTGATCAACACGCGCTACGAGGACCAGCGCTCGATCGTCTACACGATGGACGTCCCCGCGCCCGACGACCTCGGCAAGCACGTCGGCGAGCGGACCTTCTCGCGTCTGGTGGAGATGTGCGGGGATCCGATCCCGCTGATGGGCGAGGACCAGCGCAAGCTGAACGCGCCGCAGCACTAGCCGGCTTGCGGGACCCCGTCGTCGGACGGGCGTGAAAGAGCGCGCCGCCGGAGTTGGCCCATGCGGTGGACGCCGCCGGCCGCGTCCGCTACGCTGATAACTAATCGTTAGTAGCTATGGAAGGTGAACTATGAACGCTTTGCGCCTGATACCGCTCGACGACTCCGTCTTCTTCCCCCACATGAGCCTCACGCTGGCGATCGACGTCGGCGACGCCGACCGCGTGCTGCTCGCCCCGCGGCACGAGAACGAGTTCGCGAAGGTCGGGACGGTGGCCGAGGTCACCGATCGCGTGCGCCTGCCCGGCGGCATGCAGGGCGTCGCGCTCCAGGGGCTCCATCGCGGCGTGGCAGGGGCAGCGAGCAACGACCCGAGCGGCGAGCTCGTCGTCGAGGTTGAGGAGCGTCCCGACGAGGTGCCTGTCGACGGCCGCACGCGCGAGCTCGAGCGCGAGTACCGCGCCGTCGTGGCGGAGATCCTGGAGTTGCGTGGCGACGACGGGCGCATCGAGGCCTTCCTGCGCTCGGTGACCGAGCCGGGCGCGCTCGCGGACACGGTGGGCTACTCACCGGACATCTCCTTCCAGGAGAAGCTCGAGCTGCTCGAGACGCTCGACGTCCCCGCGCGGCTCGAGCGCTCCGTCGAGCTCCAGCGCGAGCGCCTCGCCGAGATGCAGGTCAGGCAGCGCATCCGCGACGACGTCGAGTCGGGCGCGCAGAAGCAGCAGCGCGACTACTTCCTGCGCAAGCAGATGGACTCGATTCGCCGCGAGCTCGGCGACGACGACGCCTCGGTGATCGACGAGTACCGCGCGAAGATCGAGGAGGCCGGCATGCCCGACGCCGTGCGCGAGCAGGCCGAGAAGGAGCTCGGCCGCTTCGAGCGCATGGGCGAGCAGTCGGGCGAGTCCTCGATGATCCGCTCCTACCTCGACTGGCTCGTGGCCGTGCCGTGGTCCGAGCGCTCCGAGGAGGTGCTCGACGTGGGGCACGCGCGCGAGGTGCTCGACGCCGACCACGCCGGCCTCGAGGACGTCAAGGACCGCGTGACCGAGTACCTGGCGGTGCGCAAGCTGCGCGAGGAGCGCGGCATCGAGGAGGACCGGCGCTCGGGCGCGATCCTGACCCTGGTCGGGCCTCCCGGCACGGGCAAGACCTCGATCGGGGAGTCGATCGCGCGTGCCACCGGACGGGAGTTCGTGCGCATGTCGCTCGGCGGCGTGCGCGACGAGGCCGAGATCCGCGGCCACCGCCGGACCTACATCGGCGCCCTGCCCGGGCGGCTGGTGCGCGCGCTGCGCGACGCGGGGACGATGAACCCGGTGATCATGCTCGACGAGGTCGACAAGGTCGG
>JBBSNQ010000152.1:0-4365 GCA_038232575.1 Solirubrobacterales bacterium
AGTCGTTCTCGAAGTCCACGAGCACCGTCACGTTCATCTCGCCGGCGAAGCGCTCCGCGAAGCGCTCGGCCGCCGCCACCGTGTCGCCGCCGTAGGCGGCGATCAGGCCGTGCGGCACGGTGCCGACACCGCGGCCGCCCCACCAGGAGGCCTGGGCGTCGGTCGAGACGCCGATCGCCCCCGCGACATGCGCCGCCCAGCCGTCGCCGGTCTGCACGAGCCAGTGGTCGTGGCGCGCCGGGAAGAAGAGGATCGTCTTCTCGCCGGCGGCCTCGACGACCTCGCGCACGTTCGACATCACGAGCGTGCGACGCGCCAGGCAGCCGAGGTAGACGGTCTCGAGGTGCGCGAAAAGCGCGTAGTCGCCCGCGATCGTCATCACCGTCTCGTACGGCGATACCTCGTCGCCCTCGTGCAGGGCCTTGACCTCGAGCTCCTCCCATCCGGAGACCCAGCCGGCTGGACCCTGGTGGCCTGCGCACTGCCTGAGCACGGCGAGCGCCTCGTCGATCCCGCCGAGCAGCGCGTCGCGCTTCTGGAAGACCTGCATCGTGACGTGCGGGTGGCGGCCCTCGGCCTCGAGCAGCTCCTTGGTGAAGTTGAAGTAGGCGTCCGTGTAGTAGCCCTCCCTGATCTTCGCAACGGGAAGGCGAAAGACGCCAGGGCCGAGCCGCTGCCTGCGCGTCGCCGGTGCCGCCATGAGCGGATGTTACGCCGGCACGTGACCCTCCGCGCGCAGGATCTCGGCGAGCGCCGCGTCGCCGACCTCGAGCTGCTCCTCGCTCGGCTCGCGCGTGCCGAGCAGGCGCTGGAGCTCGTGTCCCGGGCGTCTGAGCGCGCGCGAGAGCGGCGAGCTCGCGTGGCGCTCGGACCAGAGAAAGACCTCGACCGCGACTCCCAGGCTTCCTAGCGCGACCACGGCATCGGTCGCCGACCCGTGCAGCCCGGCTCGGCGGGCGGCCAGGCTGCCGGCCACGCTGCTCACGAGCATCGGCGCGACCAGGTTCGAGCCACAGCGGTCGTGCTCCTTGGTCGCGTCGGCGGCCTCGGCGCCCTGCTCGTAGGCGCCGATGGCCTTGTGCTCGACGCCGTGGTAGGAGGCGAGGTCGCCGTGGCGGAGCGCCAGCAGCGCGGGCAGGAGGCTCGCCGCGGCGACGGCGCTCTCGCCAGCGAGCGTGCGCGGGCCGGCGCGCCGCACGGCGTGGCCTCCGAGCGCCGCAACAGACATCGTTACGAGCGTGCGCGCGTCCTGCATCGGCAGGCGGGCCTCCGGGAGGCCGGCCTTGACGATCGGCACGAGCGCAAACGCCTCGGCCAGCCTGGTCACGCCGCGCAGACCCGGGACGCGCTCGGTGAGCCGTCCGCCGAGGTCGGGCTTTGGGCCCGAGGCCACCTTCACCTCGCCGTCGGCGGTCCGCACGGCCGCGGCCCAGTGCGTCGGCCCATGAACCAGCAGGCCGTTGCGGAGGGCCATGCCCCCGAGCCGCAGCTTGGGTTTCTCAGCGCTCGTGCCTGCCATGTCCGCCTCTGCTCTCGCCGACCCGACCGGGTGGTCGCGGCCGTTCTCCAGCCGTCGCGGCCGTCCTTCCGGCCGCCGCGGCCTCTCCGGGCCGCCCTCCCCTAGATGTCCTGCACCTGGAAGAGGCTAGTGGTGCCGGGGCGGCCGCTCGGCAGCCCGGCCGTGATGCCGACCCGCTCTCCGCGCTTCACCCAGCCGAGCTCGACGACGCGCCTCGAGGCGTCGGCGATCAGCTCCTCGGTCGTCTCGCAGCGGCGCATCGACGCGGCCTGCACACCCCACATGAGGCCGCAGCGGCGCACCGTCTCCTTGCCGGGGGAGAGCGCGTAGATCGGTACCTGGGGGCGGTGCGCGGAGATCAGCCGCGCCGAGCGGCCCGAGAGCGTCGGCACGACGAGCGCGTCGAGACCGAGCTGCCGCACGCCGCTGCAGGCGTTGTAGGCGATCGTGTAGGCGGGGTCGCGCGCCCCGCGGCGAACGCGCCCCTCGTTCCACTGCTCATACGGCGCGATCTGCTCGGCGCGCTCGGCGATCGCCGCCATCGTCGCGACCGCTTCGACCGGGTAGCTCCCGATCGCGGTCTCCTCCGAGAGCATGACCGCGTCGGTCCCGTCGAGGATCGCGTTGGCCACGTCGGTCGCCTCGGCGCGCGTGGGCCTGGGCGAGGTGACCATCGACTCGAGCATCTGCGTCGCCGTGATCGAGGGCCGCGCGTATCTGCCCGCGGTCGCGAGCACGTCCTTCTGGACGATCGGCACCTCGCCCACCGGCAGCTCGATGCCGAGGTCGCCGCGCGCGACCATCACGCAGTCGGCGGCGCGGATGATCTGCTCGGCCGCCTCGACTGCCTGCGGCTTCTCGATCTTCGCGATCAGCGGCAGGCGCGTGTGCTGGCGGACCTCTGAGACGTCCTCCGGCCTGCGCACGAACGACAGCGCAACGAGATCGACGCCGATCGACTCGCCGAAGCTGAGCAGGTCGAAGTCCTCCTCCGGCAGGCTCGGCAGCTCCTCGAGCTCGCCGGGCACGTTGATCCCCTGACGCGACGCGACGGTGCCGCCGATCTCGACGACCGTCTCGATCGTGCCCTGCTCGGGGGTCACGGTCTCGGCCCTTAGCCGTACGCCTCCGTCGGCGAGGTAGAGGATCTGGCCCGCGTCGACGGCTGCCGCCAGCCCGTCCCAGGAGACGGACATGCGCTCTGGCCCGCCCACCTCGTCGGACCCCGCTACGAGCGTCAACCGGCCGCCGGCCGCCAGCTCGGCGATGTCGCCCTCGAGCGGCCCGATGCGGAGCTTGGGGCCGGGCAGGTCTTGGAGGATCGCGATCTGCTTGCCGGCAGCGCCCGCTGCGTCGCGGACGCGCCGCACGGTCTCGGCGTGATCCTCGCGCGTGCCGTGCGAGAAGTTGAGGCGCGCGACGTCCATGCCCGCCTCGATCATCTGGCGCAGCACCTCCGGCTCGCGCGAGGCCGGCCCGATGGTCGCGACGATCTTCGAGCGGCGCACGGAGCGGACGCTACCCGAGCAGCCGGGGCGCGAGCCCGGCGAAGAAGCGCGCGGCGAGGCCGAGATCCTCGATCGGTATGCGCTCGTCGGCGCCGTGAACGAGCGGCGTCGCCTCGAACATGTCCATCTTGCGCTGGGGAAAGAAGCCGTAGGCGACGCAGTCGGGGAAGGCCGCGCGAAACCAGCGCGAGTCGGTGAAGCCCGGGAGCACGACCGGCGCGAGTTTCGCGTCCGGATCCTCGCGCTCGAGAAAGTCGCGGATCTGCTCCATCAGCGGCCCGTCGACGCGCGAGCCGTTGCCCATTACCTGCTCGAGAAAGGAGACGTCGACCTCATCCGTGCCGAGCACCTCCTCGATGCGCGCGCGCACCTGCTCCTCGCCGAGACCCGGCGGCACGCGGCAGTCGACCTTGAGCTGCGCGCGCGACGGGATCACGTTGATCTTCTGCGAGGCCTCGACCATCGTCGGCGCGAGCGTCACCCGCAGGGCCGGCGCGACGAGCAGGGCGATGCGCGGGTCCCTGCGCTCGAGCTCGCGCAACGCTGCGTCGAGGTCGCCGGAGTCCACGCCGAGCCCGGCGAGCACGGCGTCCGCCTCGGGGGTGCGCTCGAGCGAGGGCTGGCGTTCGCCGAGCGCCGTGATCAGCGGCGCGAGCTTGGTCAGCGCGTTGTCGGCGATGCCGGGGATCGAGGCGTGGCCCGCCGTTCCGTGCACGGTCAGGACGAAGCGGAAGACGCCCTTCTCTGCGACGCAGACCCCGTAGCGGCGGCGGCCGTCGAGCTCGAATGCCTCTCCACCCCCTTCGTTTATGAGCAGGTCGCAGCGCACCTTCTCCGGATGCTGCTCGCAGAGCCACTTGGCGCCGTGGGTCCCGCCGGCTTCCTCGTCGCAGGTCACGATCACGAGCAGTTCGCCCGACGCCGGTCGCCAGCCCTCCTCTGCCAGTGTGCATGCGGCGGCTACCTCGGCGGCGACCTGGCTCTTCATGTCGAGCGCGCCGCGCCCCCAGATGCAGCCGTCGCGCTCCTCCCCCGACCAGGGGTCGATACTCCACGCGTCCGCGTCGGCGAGCACCGTGTCGATGTGCGAGAGGTAGCCGAGGCGCGGGCCCTCGGATGACGCGCGCAGCCGCGCGACGAGGTTGGGGCGGCCCTCGACCGCCGCGAGCAGCTCGCACTCGAAGCCCGCAGCCTCGAGCAGCCCCTTCAGGTGCTCCTGGGCCTGCTGCTCGTTGCCCGGCGGGTTGACCGTGTTGAAGCGGATCAGCTGCTGCAGCAGCTGGGTGGTCCGCAGCTCGAGATCCGCTGGCTCGGGCACCGACGAGCGAGTATATGGTC
>JBBSNQ010000153.1:0-4364 GCA_038232575.1 Solirubrobacterales bacterium
AGACCGCGCTCGATCGCCTCGGGAGTCAGCTCGCGGAAGCTGGCGAGCGTGCGAGTGCGCGGCCCCCGCTCAGTTGCGAAGGATTCCCGCAGCTCATAGCCACCCATCCTCCGCGCCACTACGTAGGTCATAGTGGGTAATCTTACCCACTAACTCGGAGCTGGGTAAGAGCGGTAGCGTATTCGCGTGATGAGTAGGCGGCTCCAGGTTCTGCTGGAAGAGATGGTCCTTCGGGATCTTCAAGAGGCCGCGCACCGCGATGGAGTGCCGGTTTCGGAATGGGTGCGGCGTGCGCTGCGAGAGGCCCGTCGGCCAGAGGTCGGCGAGGGCATCGAGGCGAAGCTTCTGACGGTCCGCCGAGCCGTGCATCATGAGTTCCCGACGGCGGATATAGATGAGATGCTGGCCCAAATCGGACGGGGTCAGGGCGCGGCTTGCGGGTGACCCTGCGAACGCGACCGTCCGTGATGCGTCTGCGAACGCTGTGAACGACCGGCTGAAGGCGGGCGCGGACGAGATCGGGAGCGTCGAGGGCGCGATCCGCACGCGTCGCACCCACAAGGCCTTCGGCCCCGAGCCCGTCGAGCCCGAGGTGCTGCTCGAGCTCTTCGAGCTCGCGCGCTGGGCGCCGAATCACAACCTCACAAGCCCCTGGCGCTTCCGGGTGCTCGGGTCGCGTTCGCGCGAGGCGCTCGCGACCGAGGCCGAGCGCGCCGCGCCGGGCTCAGCGAAGAAGCTCGACCGCGCCCCCACGCTGATCGTCGCGAGCGCGATGCTTCAAGGTGACCCGGTCCAACGCAACGAGGACCTGCTCGCCGCCGCGATTGCCGCCTACATCGTGCTGCTCGGCGCGCACGCGCGCGGTCTCGCCGGCTACTGGCGCACGCTCTCGCTGCTCGACACTCGGGCGGTGCGCACCGCACTGCAGATTCCGGCCGAGGAGCAGGCGCTCGGGCTGCTGCACCTCGGGCGCCCGCTCGAGCCCCAGCGCGTCCCCGAGCGCGCTCCGCCCGACGACTTCGCCACCTTCCTCGACTAGACGGCGGACTCGGTGGGGCCGGACTACCTGAGACGACCTAGGTTTGGACGCGCCCGCCCCGACCTATGCCCTCGGCTCGATCCGCAGCAGGCGGTCGAGCGAGAGCGCGCCCGGGCCGGTGAAGAGAACGACGAGGAAGCCTGCGATCAGCGCGAGGGGAAGCTCCTTCGCGGTCCCGCCGGACGCCGGCGAGATCAGCGGATCGCCCCAGTGGGAGAGCGCGATCGCCACGGCGAGTGTCGTGGTCAGCGCGAGCGCGGCGAGTCGCGACAGCAGGCCGAGGATCAGCAGCGCGCCGCCGATGAGCTCGGTGAAGGTCACGACGTAGCCCATCACGATCGGCGCCGGCACACCGAGCTCGCCCAGCGCCACTCCGAACTGCCCGGGACCGATGGCGGTCAACTTCTGATACCCGTGCGCGAGCATGATGACTCCCACGATCAGCCGCGCTAGGAGCGGGCCGATCCCGGCGAGTGGCGGCAGCGGCGAGCGTCTCGACACTTTCAACCTCCTTGGACGGTTCGGTTGAGCAGGAACGCTATCCCCTCGGACAGACGCTCGCATGCCCGGCGGGTAACCGACCTATCGCGGGCCCTCGCTCAACCGGCCGGACCGCGAGGTCCGCGCATGCGAACAAGCACCGCGCTCAACCGACCCGGATTGCGAGGCCCGGGTAGGCGAGCAGGAGCCCGGCTTCGTCGTAAGCCAGCTCAGAGCGGAGGTCGAAGCTTGGCGCCTCGTAGTCGTAGCGCTGGCCGGGTCCGCTGTCCGCCAGCCGCGTATAGCGCTGCTCGAGTCGCTCGAGGCCAAGGTCGGCGGCGCGGACGTAGGCGGCAGGCGCCTGCGCCGCGGCTCCGGGAACGAGCCCCAGGCGATGCGCGGGGAGCGCGTTGGTAAGTGCCGAGGACTCGAGATCGATGTCGAGGCAGCCGTCGAGATCGGGCAGCGGTTGGCCGTCGACGTGCCAGTGGCCGCACCCGTTACCGACTACCTCGACGGTGCGCTCACCAGACGCCGACTGGCTTGTGATGCGTGCTCGACGCGTCCGCCAGCTCGCGTCGACGTCGATCGCATAGCTCACGGTCCATGCCGCGCCGTTCTCGACCGCCGCAGTGCATCCGTCGAAGCGCCAGCCGCCGTTGCGCCCCGCGATGAACAGCACCTCGAAGCCTTCACGGGCATCCAGGTGGCGCCAGGCGGCAGTCTCCGGCAGTCGCGGCGCCATGGCGTCCCCCCATCTTCGCACTCGCGCACCCGGCCTCGTCCGACCGGCGACTGGTTCAAGGCGGCTCTCGTGCGGCGACATACCGTGTGTCCTGGGATAGCCGCTCCACGATCGACCAACGATCTACGGCAGCGCCTCGTCGTAGCGCGGCAGCCCGTCGTCGGGAATCGGCTCCCAGGGGGCGGCGTAGGCCACGAACTGACGCGCCGCGGGGCGAACGCCAGGATCGCCCTCGATCGCGCCGAGCCGCACGATCGTGACCTCGCCGCTATCGCGGTCGCGGGCGAACACCGCCGAGCCGCAGTCGGCGCAGAAAACCTTCTCCAGGCCGTCCCCCGCCCACCAGCTCCCGAGGTGCTCTTGGCCGGCGCGGAGCTCGAGCGATCCGGGCACGACGCGTGCAGAGGCCTGGGCCGCGGTGCCCGAGCGATGCTGGCAGCGTGTGCAGTGGCAGTAGGCCGCGGCAACGAGCGGCTCGGTGATCTCGAAGCGGACGGTGCCACAGCCGCAGCCTCCGACGAGCGGGGAGAAGCTCGAGTCGGGCATGCAGCGAAGACTACGCCTCAGGGCCCCACACCCCGGAGAGTGCCAGCGGCACCTCGGTGAGATACTCAGGCTCTCGTGGCTGAGCGGACAACCGGAGACGACTCGGGCGCTGCCGCGACGACGCAAGGTAGCGCAACCGGCGCTCGCCAAGACGGCTCGAGCGCAATCTGCGTGCTCGTGATCGGGGAGGGCCAGCTGGCAGACGCCGCCGGGCGGGCGGCGGCGGCCACGGGAGCCGCGGTCCGCCGACTGGAGGAGTCGGGCGATCGCGAGATACGCGAGGCGCTCGACGACGAGGTCGATCGCGTCGTCGTCATATCGCGCTTCGACCACGTGGCGCTGCAGCGTGCACTCGTCGTCGCACACGTCCGCCCGGGTATCGCGATGGTCGTGACCATCTTCGACCGGGACTTCGCCCGGCACCTGCGCGACACGGTCGAGAACGTGAGCGTGCTCTCGGTGGCCGACATCGTCGCACCCGCCTTCGCCGGCCCCTGCCTCGATCCGCAGCTGATGTCGCTGATCTACGAGCCGGAAGGCGGGCGCGGCATCGGGAGCGCCGACGGCCGGCCGCATCAGCTGCCCCGGAGCTGGTCGACCACCGGGCGCCTGCGAAGGGCGCTGTCGAACGTCGAGGCATTGGTTCGACCGTTCGACGCAAGCGCGCAGATCCTCGTGTACGGCCTGATCGGATTCGTCGCCGTGCTGATCGTCGAGACGGTGGTGACGATGCTCGCCGAGGGCCTGTCGCTCGTGAACGCGATCTACACCGTCGCCAAGGTGGTCGTGACGGTCGGGCCCAGCCCGGCCGCCAACAGAGGGGAGGACTGGTTCAAGCTCTTCTCGGCCGCGGCGATGCTGTTCGCGCTGGGCTTCACCGCGGTTCTGACCGCGGGCCTCATCAACTGGTTGCTCGATCCGCGCCTGACGGGGATAGTGGGGCGCTCGGCGGTCCCCCGCCGCGACCACGTGGTGGTGGTCGGGCTCGGTCAGATCGGATTCCGTCTCTGCGAGCTGCTGCGCGACCTCGACGTGCGCGTCGTCGCGGTCGAGCAGAACCCGGATGCGAGGAACGTGACCCGAGCGAAGGACCAGAAGCTGCCGGTCGTGATCGGAAGCGGAGCCGATGAGAAGGTGCTGCGGCGCCTGTCGACCCGCAGAGCGCGGGCACTCGCCGCCGTCACCTCCGACGAGGCCGAGAACATCGCGATCGCGGTCGCCGCGCGCGGGGTGCGCGAGGATCTGAACATCGCTCTGCGCGCGGGCGACGGGGACGCCACGAGCGAGACGCAGTCGCTGTTCCACGTCGGCGTGGTGCGCGACGCCTACCGGGTGGCCGGAACCGCGCTCGCCGCCGTCGCGCTCGGCTACGACGCGCGTGATGCGTTCCCCTACGAGGGGACTATGTACCTAGTCGACCAGAACGACGAGATCGAGCCGTTCGTGGTGCTGAAGAGTGACGGGCCCTCGGCAGGGGAGTCAGAGCGCGAGATGGCGCTCCGCTCGGAACGCGAAGCGTCTGCGGCGGATGCCGGCAACCCCGAGGTGGAGGTA
>JBBSNQ010000154.1:0-4363 GCA_038232575.1 Solirubrobacterales bacterium
AGCGCTCTTGGAGCTCCTGCCGAGCGCACTCGGGACGGTGGTAGATGACGTGGTTGTAGAAGTCGGCCCAGTAGAGCTGGCGACGGAAGGCCTCCGAGCCCTCCCCCTCGCCGGGCGATCGCTCGAGCGCCTCGCGAGCCGAGATGCAGCCGAAGTGCAGATAGGCCGACAGCCGAGAGGTCGCATCCTCGGCGAGCGCCTCCTGCCCCGCGCCGTAGCGCTCGACCGGGCCACGAGCGAACGCCATGAGCCGCCTGCGGCCGGCGGTCTCTCCGCCCGGACGCGGATCCGCGACGCCCTCGGGCAGGTCGAGCGCATCCAGATCCGGCAGCGGCTCGGACTCGACGTGCGCGGGCTGCTCGACGCAGCGCGGCGCGGCGAGCACCTCACGATGCGGCGCGCGCAGGCACGCGCGCCAGAACGGCGTGAAGACCGAGAACGGGCGGCCATCCTTCGTGCGCACCGCCCTCAGGTCCTCGACGGCGCCGAGGCCGGGATGCGCGTGGAGCTCGATACCCGCGGCATCGAAGGCCTCTCGAACCCGGTGTCCACGGCGGCGCGCGTAGGGCGTCACGTCGAAGGAGCAGAAGACCTCGCTCGCCCCGACCTCGCGGGCGAGGCCGACGAGCTCGCGCTCGGGTGCGCCGTGGCGAACCACCAGACCGCCGCCGCGCTTGCGCAGCGAGTCGTCGAGATCGCGCAGCGACTCGAGTAGGAAGCGCGTGCGCGCGCCCGATGCGTGGCGACCGTCGAGTATCCGGGGGTCGAGGCAGAAGGCCGGCACGACCTCGCGATGAACTGCGAGCGCCGCTCGCAGGGCGGGATGATCGTGCACGCGCAGGTCGCGGCGAAACCAGACGAGCGCTGTCACTGACCACTAGCCTAGGCCGTCGTGGCCGACGCGATCGAGCGCTTTCCGCTGTTTCCGCTCGGCCTCGTGCTGCTGCCGGGCGAGCTCGTGCCGCTGCACATCTTCGAGGACCGCTACAAGCAGATGATCGACGAGTGCCTGACCGAGCAGGCCGAGTTCGGAATCGTCTGGCTCGCCGACGACGGCCTCAAGGAGGTTGGCTGCTCGGCCGCCGTTGCGAACGTCATCGAGCGCATGGACGATGGCCGGCTGAACATCCTCGTGCGCGGCTCTCAGCGCTTCCGGCTGCTCCGCCGGGTCGAGGGCCTGCCCTATCCGGCCGGGGACATCGAGCCGCTCGAGGACGCCGACGACGAGGAGGTCGATCCCGAGGTCGCCGCCGCGGCGCGCGAGCGCTACTCGGAGCTCGTCGACCGGGCGACCGATTCCCCGCCGGCCGAGGACGAGCTCAGCGACATGGACGCCTTCGACATGGCGGCGACCGTCGACTTCCCGCTCGAAGAGAAGCAGGGCCTGCTCGAGCTCCACTCCGAGCAGGAGCGGCTGGCGGCGGTGGGCAACCTGCTTGCGAAGGCGATGGAGCGGCTCGACCGCGCCGAGGAGGTCAACGAGCGCGCCAGGTCGAACGGGCGCGTGCGGTTCTAACGCCGCCATCCAGGCGGAGCACGCGGGCCGGCGAGCCCTTCTCAGACGAATAACAGCGTCGCACCCTCAGCCTCGCGCAGGAAGCGCGGCGTGGAGAGCACCCCGTCGAGCCGCCGCTCGATGTCGAAGCCGCTCACAGCCATCGTCTCCACCGAGGCAGCGCACGCATAGAGGCTGAGCGTGTCCAGCTCGAGCGCCGTCGCCTGCAGCTCGTGCAGCGAGCGCGCGAAGGTCTCGCGCCCGACCGGGGCGAGCGAGGGCGTCGCCTCCGGGTCGCGCGCCCTGAGCTCGAGATCCTCGGCAAGCAGCAGCTCGAGCCCCGTGAAAGCGCCGAGCGCGGCGCAGCGGCCGCCGTCCGCGGCGGTCGAGACGAGCAGCGAGAGCCCGGAGTAGAAGCGCTCGAGCTCGCCCGTCGCGAGCACTGCGGCGAGACGATGGGGCGACCCGCTCGTCATCGTGGGGCGGCGGGATCAGCGCTTGGGGTCGCTGCATTCACAATGGGCGATTGTGACGACCGTCGACGCGCGCGGGCTCGTCTGCCCGCTCCCCCTGACGATGGCAAGGCGCCGCATGGATGGTCTGCGGCCGGGCGAGGTCCTGACCGTGCTCGCAACCGATCCCGAGGCACCGATCGACCTTGCCGGCTGGGCGCACGAGGCTGGCCACGCCTACGCCGAGCACCGGCGCGCGGGCTGGATCGAGTTCGAGCTGCGCAAGGGTCCTCACGGCACGAGCACCGCGGTTCCGCCTCGGCGCGGATCCCCACCGCCTGATGCATCCCCGGTGCGGGGGTCGCGCGCGACCGCCTGCACGCCGCCGAAGTAGAGGTTGCGCCCGTGCCAGCGGCGGACCCGGCGGCCGTCGCGCTCGAGCGCCGCGAGCGCCTGCTCGGGGACGCCGGGCTCCGCATCGAGGATCCCCGACTCGAAGTGCAGGCGCGGGGACTCGACTGCCTCGCCGGCACTCAGCCCGCCATCCACGACCGCGAGGATCGTCTGCACGATCGCTGAGCGGATGCGGTTCGATCCGGCCGATCCGAGCGCGATCTCGGTCGCGCCGTCGCGCAGCACGACGGTGGGCGCCATCATGCTCGGCACGCGCTGGCCGGGGCTCTGACGGTGGAAGCCGAGCGGGTTGAGGTCCTGCTCGCCGAGCATGTTGTTGAGATGGACGCCCGTGCCCGGCACAACGACCCCCGAGCCGGAGCCGTTCGAGCAGGTGATGCTCGCGCTGCCGCCGTTGCGGTCGAGCACGGAGATGTGGGTCGTCGAGCCGTGGGATGCCGAGCCCCGCGAGCTGGGGCCCGCAGATCCCGGCGTGGCCGAGTCCGGGGCGGTCGATGCCAGCCGCGCGTCGAGCTATGCGGCCGCCGCCTCGAGCTCGCCGGCGGCGAGGAAGCGCTCGAGGTACCCCTCCGACTGCAGTCCCGCGATGAAATCGGCGGTGCGCGCGCGGTTGGCCAGCTCCATCACCTCCACGAGCGCGCGCGTATCGCCGCTGCGGCCCAGTCTCGAGAGCAGATCGAGCGAGTAGGCGATCAGGATCCCGCCCGAGGACGGCGGTGGGTTGGTGAGGATCTCGCGATCGCGGTAGTGGGCGCGCGCGGGCGCCCGCTCGACGACCGTGTAGCCCGCGAGGTCGTCCTCGGTGAGCAGCCCGCCGCGCTCGAGCACCCAGGCGCTCAGCGCGCGCGCCACGTCACCCCGGTAGAGGAAGTCCGCCCCCTCGGCTCCGAAGCGCTCGAGCAGGTCACCGAGCTCGGGAAGCAGCACGCGCTCGCCGCGCAGCAGCCTGCGGCCGGCGGGCGCGTAGATCGCGGCCGCCTCGGCGCTCGAGCGCAGCACGGGCTCGAGGATCTCGAAGAGCAGCTCTCCCGTCGCGGTCACCTCGACCCCCTCGCGCGCGGCACGCACGGCGGGTGCGGCGAGCACGTCTAGCGGGGCGCTGCCGAGGCTTGCGGCGGCTTCGGCGAGTCCCGCCAGCGTGCCCGGCACCCCGCACGACGCGGGGCCGACGTTGAACTCCTGCACCGCCTCGTCGCCGAAGTCAACGGCGACGGGCACGAGATCCGCCGGTCGCCGCACGCCCGCATTCAAGCCGGCGCCGGGCGCTGCGACGAAGAAGTCGAGCAGCCGGCTCTCGCCGGCCGCGGTGTGCGCGAGCAGGAAGCCTCCGGCGCCCGGGCCGGTGAGCGGCGACTCGGCGACGAACGACATCAGCGCGGCTGCGACCGCCGCATCGACCGCGTTGCCGCCCTCGCGCAGGACCGCCGCGCCGGCCTCGGCGCTCAGCGGATGACCCGCTGCGACCACCCCTCCCATCACATGCTCCGAAAGCTCGGGCCGTGGCCCCGCGCCCGAATCAGCGGCGGGGGATGAACTCCGGGACGTCGATCTCCTCGAGCCCCGAGCTGGCGCGCGCCGGCCGCGAGACGCGCGGCTCGCGATCGGCCCGCTGGGCGGCGATCCGCGTCGGCTCGCGCTCGCCCGCGGGGACACGCCGGGGCTGCGGATCGTCGGCGAAGCCGGTCGCGACGACCGTTACCCACACCTCCTCGACGACCTTGTCGTCGATCATCGCTCCGAAGATGATGTTCGCATCCGGATGGGCGGCGTCGGCGACCGCCTTCGCGGCCTCGGTGACCTCCCACAGCGAGAGGTCGCGCCCGCCGGTGATCGAGAGCAGGATCGAGCGCGCCCCTTCGACCGAGGTCTCGAGCAGCGGCGAGGAGACGGCGTGCTCGACCGCGTCGATCGCGCGGTTCTCGCCGATGCCCATACCGATGCCGAGCAGTGCCTGGCCCGCCGAGGACATGATCGTGCGCACGTCGGCGAAGTCGAGGTTGAT
>JBBSNQ010000155.1:0-4344 GCA_038232575.1 Solirubrobacterales bacterium
CTCAGCGCTCCCCGGGAGATGCTGCGGCGCGTGCTGCGGTGGCGCAACCGACTGGCTGGATGGGCCGTCCGCGAGGTACCGGGGGCCCGCCGGCTGCTGGCGAGCACGGAGCGTGCCGTTCGCGCCCGCGGACGTGAGGTCAAGCTGCTGCCGAGCCAGCCGGTCGACTTCGACTCGCTGGCGATGATCAACCGTCACTCGAGCCGGTCCCTGAGGATCGGGACCCGCTGAGCTGCGCGCCGCAGGTAGACGCGCGCTCGCGACTCGGCCCGCGGCTCGTTGGCGAGCGGCTCGAGACGGGCTGCGACCTCGGCCGCGCTCGGCCGCTCGCCTGGTTCCCTGCGCAGGCATTCGAGCACGGTCTCCGTCAGCTTCGCCGGAAGCTCGCGCGGTAGCGGCGCCGGCTGGTGAACTAGCTGAGGCGCCCGCTCTCCCTGGACGCGCTTCGGGAACGGGGAGCGGGCGGCGAGCGCCTCGTAGATGCACATCCCGAGCCCCCAGACGTCGGCGGGCGCACCGCGGCCCGCGCTGTCGCCGGCCTCGCACTGCTCGGGAGCCTTGTAGTGGGAGGTGCGCGGCGGGCGGGTCGCGTCGTAGTGCTTTGACTCGTGGCGCTCGCGCGCCGTGCCGAAGTCGATCAGCTTCGCCGGCGAGCTGAGGACGATGTTCTCGGGCTTCACATCCCAGTGGACGATGCTCCGGCTCGCGAGGTGGTGCAGGGCGCCCGCGACGGCGAGCGCCCACGGCAGGACGTCGGCCGGCTCGAGCGGCGCATCGTCGAGGGCGTCTCTGAGCGAGGGGCCCGGTGCGTACTCGAGCACGAGGTGCGGACGCGGCCCCTCGGTACAGGCGTCGAAGCAGAGGGGCACGGAGGGATGCTCGAGCGAGCCGAGCACCTCGAGCTCCCGCGTGAGCGCCTTCGTCTGCTCGGTAGCGCCCGGGCGGAGGACCTTCACGGCCACCAGGGCCCCGAGCCGGCGGTCCCAGCAGAGGTAGCCCTCGGAGCGCCTGCCCGTCCCCAGATGCCGGAGCGCGACACGCCCCGGCACGATCTCCTCTCCTTGCCCGAAGTCCCAGCCGGCGTCCTGATCCCGCTGCGCCTCCGGCTCTGGGTTGGCTTCGGCGGGCTTCACGTAGGAGCGTGGCGCAACGCGGTGCGCCACGGCGAATCCACTAGCTTAGCCGCGGTGTCCGGCCGGCTCAGAGCTCTGCTGCCCGCGCCCTTGCTGGCGATCCTCGCCGCCGGCGCCGTCCTCGCTCTCGCATGGACGCTCGCGCTGCCGCCCCTGCAGGCCCCCGACGAGCTCACGCACGTGCTCTACACGCAGCTGCTGGTGGAGCGCGGGCAGCGCCCGGTCGCGACCGCCGACGAGGGGCAGCGGCGGCCAAGCGAGCTCCTCCCGGCGGCCGAGTGGGGCGGTCTGAACGCGCTCGTCGGCGATCCCGAGGCTCGGCCGGCGTGGACCGAGATCGAGGAGAGCCGCTGGCGCCAGGAGGAGCGGATGCTGCCCGACAGCGCGCGATCGGACCTCGGCCGGGCAAGCCCCGCAGCCAGCAATGGGCCCCTTTACTACGCCTACGAAGCCGTCCCGTACGCGCTCGCCTCCGGGGGTTCGTTCTTCGACCGCCTGTACGCGATGCGCCTGGCGAGCATGGTCTTCTATCTCGCGACGATCGCGCTCACCTGGGCGCTGGCCGGCGAGCTCCTCGGCGCCGCGCTATGGCCGCGGACGCTGGCCACCGCGCTCGTCGCGCTGCAGCCGAAGCTCAGTCAGATGGGGGCCGTCGTGAACCCGGACATCCTGCTCGCGGCGCTCTGGACGGCGGGCATCGACCTGGCGCTCCGGATCGCGCGCGAGGGACCGGGGCGCGGCCGCTCGGAGGGGGCGGTGGCGGTTTGCGCCGCGGCGGCGCTCACCCATCCGCGCGGGATCCCGCTGATCGCCGTGATCGTGGGCGCCTTCGCGCTCGGCATCTGGCCCCGCCTGCGGCCTCGTCTGGCGGGAAGGGCCGGACGGCCGGTGCTCGTCGGCGGCTCGATCCTTGCGCTGGTGCTGGTCGTCCTCGGGCTCTCGGCGCTCGCCCCTGCGGGCACCGTCGCCGGCGTCGAGCGGCCCTTCAGCCTGCGCGAGCTCGGGTCGTACCTCTGGCAGTTCTATCTCCCGGCGCTGCCGTTCCAGCAGGCTCCGATCGGACCGGACGACTACGGCTGGCAGAACGCCTTCGTGGAGTTCCTCTGGGGCGGGTTCGCCTGGCAGGAGATCACCTATCCGCCGATCGTCTACACCGTGCTCGGCTGGCTGTCTCTGGCCGGCCTCGCGGGGCTCGCGGCCGCGCTGATCGTGCGGCGGGATGCGGTGCGCCGCCACTGGGAGGCGCTCGCCGTGGTTGTGGGGGCGGTGGTGACGCTGCTGCTCAGCCTCCACGTTGCCGCCTACTACGTGATCCTGATGGATCCCGGGAGCCCGTTCATCGTCGGCCGCTACGTCCTGCCGCTGATCGGGCTCTTCGGCTGCGCGGCCGCCTTCGTGGCTGCATCGCTGCCGCGCCGGGTGGCGCCCTACGCGGCGGGGGCGTTGCTCGGCGGGGCGCTCTTGCTGCAGTTGGCCGGTCTCGGCATAACGGTCGCGCGCTTCTATGCGTAGGTATCGCGGCGCGCTTGCAGCGGCCTGCGCCGTGCTCGCGGTCGGAGTGGCAGGCTGGTTCGCGCCGTTTCTGCTCGAGCGCCGCGACGCGCTCGCCTCGGCGGCGTCACCCGCACCCCCGGGCAGGCCCCAGGTGCTCGTCGAGCTGCCCGCATCCGGGCAGCTCTGCCTCGAGCCGACAGTCGTCAACACCCGCAGTGACGAGGCGCGCTTCGGCGTGCGCCCGCGCGGCTCGACTGCCGGGCCGCCGCTGCGCTTCTCGCTGGACACCCCCGCAGGGAGTCAGTCGGTCGACGTGGCGGGCGGGTACACCGGCGCGACCGAGATACGCGTACCGCTGGCCGCCCCTCGAGCAGAGGCGTTCGCCGAGGCGTGCATCGAGAACCTCGGCGATGAGGCCGTCGGCGTGCGCGGCACCGGCATCAGCGAGGACCTCTCGGATCCCCGACCGACGCTCACGCGCGACGGCAGGACGCTCAGGCAGAACGTCACCCTCTCCTTCTACGAGCGCGCTCGCTCGAGCCTGCTCTCGCGCGTGCCCGTCACGCTCGAACGGATGAGCCTGTTTCGCCCCGCCATCGTCGGCTGGTGGCTCGTCTGGCCGCTCGCGTTCCTGGTAGTGCTGGGGGTGCCCGCATCGACCCTGTGGGCGCTCGCGCGCGCCTTTGGCGACGATCTTGCGGCGCGCCCAAGGGGTACGCTGGGGGACTCCCCAGACCGCTCGGACGAATAGGAGCGCGACCCCGCACGGCTACGATCTGCGGCGATGGCGCTCGAGGCAACCGGCGAGCGGCTCGTGCCCGAGCGTCAGCGAGGCGAGCTCGTGCACGCCGAGCATCTGGCCCGCTATCGCTACGCGGCCCAGCTGGCCGGCGGCAGGCGCGTGCTCGACGCGGCCTGCGGCGAGGGCTACGGGACGGCGATGCTGAGCGCAGCCGGAGCCGCCGAAGCGGTTGGCCTCGACGCCAGCGCGGAGGCGGTTGCGCACGCGAGCGAACGCTACGGGCTCGAGTTCCATCAGGGCGACGTGGCTGAGCTGCCTTTCGAGGACGAGCGCTTCGAGCTCGCGGTCTCCTTCGAGACGATCGAGCATGTGCCCGACCCCGAGCGGGCGCTCGCCGAGCTGCGGCGGGTGCTGGCGCCCGACGGGCTGCTCGTGATCTCGACGCCGAACAAGGCGCGCTACCTGGACGACAACGAGTTCCACGTGCGCGAGTTCACCCACGAGGAGTTCGTCGCCATGCTCGAGGGCATCTTCCCCGCGGTCCGGACCGCCTTCCAGCAGAACTGGCTCGCCTCCGCGGTCCTCGACGAGCAGGGGCTCGCGGCCGAGGACGGCGATCGGGTGCTCGAGCTGGACGTGTCCAAGGTCGCCGGCGAGAGGCCGGGGGAGGAGCTCTACACGGTGGCCGTCTGCGGCCGCGAGCGCAGCGAGGACCTGCGCCAGGTCGCCGTCGCGGCGGGCGTGTTCGAGGCCCAGGAGCTAGCCCGCCTCTACCGCGCCTGGACCGAGCGCGCCGCCGAGGCCGAGCGTCAGGCCGAGGAGGCCCGCGCGACGATCAGCCGCATCGAGGCATCCGCATCGTGGCGCCTGACGAAGCCGCTGCGGGCGGCCGGCGGCCGTCTGCGAGAGTTCGCCCGCGCCCGATGATCGGCCGCTGGCTCGAGGCGCGGCTCGGCGGTCCGCCGACGACCCTCA
>JBBSNQ010000156.1:0-4301 GCA_038232575.1 Solirubrobacterales bacterium
ATCGAGGACACCGAGAACGACGGTCCCGAGCTGACAATCGAGGTCGAGGAGAAGTAGCGCTCCCGCCCAGCGGCGGGCGGGCATAACCAGCGGCGGGCGCTCCCAACCAGCGGCGGGCGGGTCCCCGGCGGCGCTCACTAGAGCTCCGCCACGCCCTCGACCGGAGTCGAGGCCTCGGCGTAGAGACGGCGCGGGATGCGGCCGGCGCCGCGCGCGAGCGCGCCTGCCTCGACGGCGAGCCGCATCGCGCGTGCCATCCGCGCCGGGTCCTCGGCGCGTGAGACGGAGCTGGCGAGCAGCACTCCGTCGCAGCCCATCTCCATCGCGACGGTCGCGTCGGACGGCGTCCCGATGCCAGCGTCGAGGATTACCGGCACGCGCGCGCGCTCGACGATCATGCGCAGGTTGTAGGGGTTGCGGATGCCCATGCCGCTGCCGATTGGCGAGCCGAGCGGCATCACCGCGGCGCAGCCCGCGCTCTCGAGCCGCTCGGCGAGGATCGGATCGTCGTTCGCGTACGGGAGCACGGTGAAGCCCTCGGCGACGAGCGTCTCCGCGGCCTCGAGCAGCTCGGCGGCGTCGGGCAGCAGCGTGCGCTCGTCGCCGATCACCTCGAGCTTGACCCAGTCGGTCTCGAAGGCCTCGCGCGCCAGCTGAGCGGTCAGCACCGCGTCGCGCGCCGTGTGGCAGCCGGCGGTGTTCGGGAGCAGGAAGCAGCCCTCCTGCTCGAGCAGCTCGACGACCGATCCGCGCGCGCTCGGATCGACGCGTCGCAGCGCCACCGTCGCGACCTGCGCGCCGGATTCCCTTACGGCCTCGCGCACGAGCTCGAGGCTGCGAAAGCGCCCGGTACCCATGATCAGGTGCGAGTCAAACGAGCGCCCGGCGATCGTCAGGCTCATCTGCTCACCGGCATCTGCTCACCCGCATCCTCCGCCCCGGCTCGCCCGCCATCGCCGTCCCGTCGCCCACCGGTCATCCTCAGCACCCGCCCTGGACCGCGCGCACGACCTCGACGCGCTGACCCTCGCGCAGCTTCGTCGCGTCCCAGCAGGCCTTTGGCACGACCTCGCCGTCGACCGCGACCGCGACGCCGCGGCCTTCGGGACCTGCGCCGGTCGCCGCCACCGCGTCGCCGGCGCTCGCGCCGTCTGGGAGCTCGCGGTCCTCGCCGTTGAGCGTGACGTTCATCCGCGGCGGCCGGATGTTGTGGGCCCGAGCGGCTCCCGCGACGCGTCGATCGACCACTCCGGCAGACTGCCGCCGTTCGCGTCGCGCCGATCCGCGCGAAAGCGCCCAGGAGCGAAGTCCCGCACGATCTCCGGCGGCTCCTCGCCCAGCAGAAGCGCCACGACAGCGCGCGCGGTGAGCGGCGCGAGCAGCACTCCGTTGCGGTGGTGGCCGACGGCCCAGACGAGCCCGCTCGTTCCCCCGGCGCCGATCGCAGGCGCGTTGTCGGGCGTGCCGGGCCGCAGGCCAGCGCGGGCCTCGACCCATTCGAGCTCATCGACATCGGGCAGCACCTCGCGGGCGGCTTCGAGCAGTCCGAAGACGGCCCCGCCGCGCACGCTCGAGTCAAACCCCCGCTCCTCGACCGTCGCACCGACGACGACCTCGCCGTCGCGGCGGCTGACGACGTAGCAGCGCGGCGTTCGCACGAGCCGCTCGGCGAGCGGGCGCCCTGCGTCCGGTCCGCGCAGGCGCACGATCTCTCCCTTCACGGGCCGCACCGGGGGAGGCGGCTCGCCCGCAAGGCCCTCCAGCTCGCCGGTCCAGGCGCCCGTGGCCACGACCACGGCATCGGCGGCAACGGTCGTCCAGTCGGTGCCGGCGGCCCCGTCAGCGAGGCCGGCGATGTCCGCACTGCCGTAAGCAGGCGGCGCGGCGCCGGTGCCCTCGCCGGTCGAGGCGGTGTCCGCGCCGGGGACTCGGGATCGAGACAGCTCGACTCCAGCCACCACCCCGCCGCTCGTAGCAAGGGACGCCTCGACTCCCGCCTCGAGCTCGCCGCCCGCCCGCTCGAGCGCGACGGCCAGTGCGCGCACGGCAGCACGCGGATCGACCTGTGCCTCCTGCGGGCTGCTCAGCCCGCCGCTCACGCGCGGCGAGAGCCCGCCCTCGAGGCGGCGGCACCCGCGCCCGGAGAGCCACTCCACTCCGAGCCCGAGCGTCTGCTGAAACGCCCAGAGCCGCTGGAGCTCCTGGCTGTCGTCGCGATCGACTGCCACGACGAGTGCGCCGCGCTGCTCATACGTCGACTGGAGCCCCGAGCGCTCGGCGAGCTGCTCGCTGAATTCACGCCAGAGCGCCGAGCTCTCGAGGTTGAGGCGCAGCAGGGCGTCCTCGCCGAAGTCGGCCTCTGTGACCGGGGCGAGCATGCCCGCCGCAACGCCGGAGGCACCGCCGCCCGGGCGATTGCGATCGACGACCAGCACGGAGCATCCGCGCTCGGCGGCCTGCCAGCCGCAGGCGAGCCCCACGATTCCCGCGCCCACAACCACGACGTCGTAGCTCGTCTTCTGCGACACCGGCTCGCCTCCACATCGCTCGTCTCGGCGGAGGGCTGTGGCCGCTGCTTCCCTACGCCGGCATTACCCGGATCAGGTCGACGGTCGGCGGCAGCCCAGCCGCCCTCTCAGCCCGGTCAATCCGAGCTCCCGTTGGGATGAATCGTACTCCTCGCGCAGGCTCCGCGAGGGTCTGCCGGCCCTTCGAGCCGGCGCGCAAGCTCTGCAGCTCGCCTACCGGCGCCTCCGCGTGATCTCTTCGTCGACGGGGCGCTCGGCGCGATCCCGGTCGGAGGCGAATGCCATGTAGAGCACCGACAGGATCAAGCCGAGGATGCCGACGATAATCAGAATCAGCCCGACGACGTCGAGCTTGATGCCCGGCAGCGCCTCGGTCACGGCATACCTGAGGATCGCGCCGACGGCGATCAGGACTATCGAGGTGCCGAGCGGAATCGGTGTGACTGCCATCGCGAGCTCCTTGTGGACAGATTGCGAGAGGATTGCTTCGTGTGACGATCTCGGACCATAGCGGTCTTTCGGACGTCGTGGACGGGCACGGAGGCGCCGTGTCAGCATCAGGGGCATGACACGCCCGGCATCCGAAGCGCTTGGCGAGCGGCGGCGGGCTGGCCTCGGTGCCGCGCGTCTCTACCTGGTGACGGGCGCGCGGATCGCCGGAGAGCCGCTCGCGGAGCTCGTCTCCGCAGCCCTGCGCGGCGGCGTCGACGTCGTGCAGCTGCGCGAGAAGAGCGCGGACGACGCGGCGATCGTCAGCTCGGCGATCGAGCTGCGCGAGCTCTGCCGGCAGCACGGGGCGCTGTTCGTCGTCAACGACAGACCCGACCTCGCGCTGGCCAGCGGCGCCGACGGCGTCCATCTGGGCCAAGGCGACCAGCCGGTCGAAGACGTCCGTGGGCTCGTGGGCGGCGACATGCTGATCGGCCTCTCCACACATTCGCCGGCGCAGATCGAGCAGGCGTGCGCCACCAGCGCCGACTATCTCGGGGTCGGGCCGGTGTACGAGACGGCGACCAAGCCGGGCACGCCCGCTGTGGGGCTCGAGCTCGTGCGCCACGCGGCGGAAGCCGCCGACAGGCCCTTCTTCGCAATCGGCGGCATCGAAGCCGGCTGCGTACGAGCCGTAGCGCGGGCCGGCGCGGGCCGGGTCGCGGTCGTGCGTGCGATCTGGGAGGCGAACGACCCGTCCGAGTCGGCGCTCGAGCTGCGCGCTGCAGTGGTCGAAGCGGCTCCGGACGGGCAGCCCGTTGGCGCGCAGTAGGAAGCGCAGGCGGCACCGTCCCGCGCGGGAGGCGCGTGCCGGTGGCGCGGACGAGAGTGCCGGTGCCGCGGGCGATACCGGGCGAGGCCAGGCCACCGGCGAGCGTCCGACCGCGCTGACGGTGGGTGCGATCGTGGCGCTCGCGCTGGCCGCAGCTGCCTTCATCCCCTACGTCCTCGGCGCCGAGATCCGCGGTGAGCGCCCGTCGCTGCTCGGCGTCGTGCCCTACGTCGCGGTGATGCTCGTGGCCGCGTGGGGGCAGTGGCACTCCCGCTACTGGGCGGTGCTCGGCATGGAGGCTTTGCTCGGCATCACGATCGTGATGTTCTGCCTGTTCGCACTGCTCGCCCAAAACTGGCTCGCACTGCTCCTCGTCATCGGCATCGTCGTCCCCGCGGGCATCCTGTTCTGGTTCCTCGCGAAGTCGCTCTCGCAGCTCGAGATGCCGGAGCGTCGATGAGTGCCGGTGACGAGCAGGAGGCCGGCGGGCCGGCGGAGTTCTCGATCGTGCA
>JBBSNQ010000157.1:0-4252 GCA_038232575.1 Solirubrobacterales bacterium
CGATCCCGACCAGGTGCTGACCAAGCGCGAGGGGATCACCTCGGCGATCGAGGCCTATGAGCACTTCGACCGCCGCGAGACCGGCTGGACGAAGGTGGAGCTCGAGCCCGTGGGCTGAGCGGGCACGAGCGGGCCGATCAGTCCGCCACGGCCCGCCGCAGCAGCGAGTCCTCGCCCTCGGGTGCGAAGACGTGGAGGCCGAGGCCGTTCGAGACCTCGGCGCAGACCTTCGTCCCCCGCACGCTGTTGCCGTACTGGTCGAGGCCCGGCGAGAAGACCCCGATGCCCATCTTTCCGGGGATGACGGCCAGGATCCCCCCGCTCACGCCGCTCTTGGCGGGAACGCCGATCTCGTAGGCCCACTCGCCGGCGAAGTCGTACATGCCGCACGTGTACATGACGCTGAGCACGTCGCGAACGCGCTCGCGCTTCAGGGTCCGCTCGCCGGTGATCGGGTTGACGCAGCCGTTGGCCAGCGTCGCGCCCATGGTCGCGAGGTCGCGGCAGGTGACCGAGACCGAGCACTGACGCAGGTAGAGGTCGAGCGTGGCCTCGACGTCGCCGTCGAGCATCCCCTCGCTGCGCATGAGATAGCCGGTCGCCCGGTTGCGGTCGGCGATCTTCAGCTCGGCGTCGTAAGTGCGCTCGTCGACCGTGAGCTCCTCGTTGCCGGCGTAGCGGCGCTGAGCGCCCACGACTCGCTCGAGCCGCTCGGAGACGTCCTTGCCCTTGATCAGGTCAGTCGTCGCGAGCGCTCCGGCGTTGACCATCGGGTTGTGCGGGCGGTTGTTGCGCTCGTCGAACTCGAGCGCGTTGAACGCGTCGCCGCTCGGCTTGACCCCGACCCGCTCGAGGACGCGCTCGCGACCGTGGTCCTCGAGGGCCAGCCCGTAGGTGAAGACCTTCGGAGATCGAGTGCAGCGCGAACGGGAGCTCGAAGTCGCCGGCCCCGTGGACGTCGCCGTCGACGCTGACCAGGCAGAGCCCGAAACGCTCCGCCTCGTCGCCGGCCTCGCTGGGGTCGATCAGGCCCTGGCCGCCTCGGTAGACGCTGACCACCTCATCGCCGCCGGACTCTTGGTGGCGGCGGTGGAGCTCCTCGACGCGGTCGTCGACCTGTCGGCTTACCTCCGGGTCGATGCGCTCGCCTGCTCGGCGCTCGGGAGCATTCCGGCCCGCCGCGCGCGGACGCGCACCACGGCGTCGACGAGCCGCGGCGCCGCACGCGCCGCGCGGAGCACGATCGCGCCCTGCCACGTGTTGGCGGTGTCGCGCGGGCGGCGCTCGATGGCCCGGACGATCGCGCGCGCGGCGTCCTGCGGCGTCTCCTCGGGCGCGATCCCGGACAGGCTCTTGCCCGAGCGCTCCTCGGCGGGGCCGTGGATCGGGGTGGCGGCGTAGCCGGGGTAGACCGTGGTCACGGCGATGCGGTCGCCGTACTCGAGCCGCAGCGTGTCGCCGAGCGCGCACAGGCCGCGCTTGCTCGCCGCGTAGGCGCCGGCGTACGGAACGTTCACCACCGCGAGCAGCGAGGCGACGTTGACCACCTGGCCTCGCGTGGCCACCAGGTGGGGGAGGGCCGCGGCGATCACGTGCCAGGCGCCGCCCAGGTTGACTTCCAGCACGGCCTGCTCGAGCTCGCCGAATCCCTCTCCGACCTGGCCTGCGGTCCCGATGCCGGCGTTGTTGACGAGCACGTCGAGGCCGCCCATGCCCTCGGCCGCCTCGTCCACCGCGCGGCGAGCGGCCTCGCGATCGGTCACGTCGCACGTGAGGTCGACGCCCTCGCCGGGCTCGCGGTCGAGGCCGGCGACGCGCGAGCCGCGGCTTTCGAGCAGCTCCCGGGCGGCGCGGCCAAAGGCGCCGCCCGCGCCGGTCAGCAGGAGGCGCCTGGCGTTCAGGTCGCCGCTCACGAGGCGGCCAGACCGCCGGCGAACGACCGGACAAAGGCCGGCTCGGCCGGAACCTCAGGAGCGGGGATGGCGCTGTCGCGGGGCATGTAGATCGGCAGCGCGCGCAGCGAGCGGCCGTCGTGGAGACGCAGGAACGCCTTCCACTCGCCGTGCACGGCCACGGGGCGGATCGTACGTACGGTAGGTGCCGGGCGCGTGACTCGCGCAGGGTGCTCGAGGCGGCTGCCGCCGCCCTGCCAGGCGAGCGCGCTGATCCACTCGGCGCCGTCGGCACTGCCGGCCGGGTCGAGGCGCACCCAGCGGTGAGTACCACGTCAGACTGGCTATGTCACATCAAACGATGGAGCATGGACGTACGGTAAGGTTTCGGACCGATGGCGAGGAAGAACAGCGACGTCGCCGAGAAGGCAGAGGACGCCGGCGCCGCCGCCGACGCCGCGAGCGGCCGAGGGCCCGCCGAGGCGGACACCGGCGACGACCTGACCATCGAGCAGCTCGCCGCGCAGACCGGCATGACCGTGCGCAACATCCGCGCGCACCAGTCGCGCGGCCTCCTGCCGCCTCCGACCATCCGCGGGCGCACGGGGTTCTACGGCGACGAGCACCTCCTCCGGCTGCGCCTGATCGCGGAGATGCAGGCCGACGGGTTCAACCTCAAGGCCATCGATCGCCTGCTGGCCGGGACGGGCGCCGGCGCCGCGGCGGAGCTGCTCGGCTTCAAGCGCGCGCTGACCGCGCCGTTCGAGCAGGAGGAGCCGGAGTTCCTCGACGAGGCCGAGATCGCCGCGCGCTTCGGGGACGCCACCGACGGGAAGATGCTGGCCAAGTCGATCAAGCTCGGGCTGCTGGTCCCGGTCGGCGAGGGTCGCTACGAGGTGCCGAGCCCGACCCTGCTCCGCGCGGGCGAGGAGCTGACCCGGAGCGGAGTATCGCTCGAGGCGGCGATCCGCGTCCTCGAGCAGCTGAACCGCCATTCCGAGGGGGTCGCCGAGGCCTTCGTCAAGCTCTTCCTCGAGCAGCTCTGGCGCCCGTTCGAGGCGGCCGGACGTCCAGAGGAGCGGCTGCCCGAGGTGCGCGAGGCGCTCGAGCGGGTCCGACCGCTCGCCTCGGAGGCCCTGCTCGCGGTGTTCCAGCGCAAGATGACGCAGGCGGTGGAGCAGGCCTTCGGGCGTGAGCTCGAGCGCGGCGCCGAGAGTCGGCACCGCTCGCGCCGTCGCTAGGGCGCTGCTACCCGCACTGTCGTCAGCGCGTTCACGAACGCCTCGAGCTGGCGCGTCGACCAGCACTCGAACACGCCGTCGCAGTAGGGCTCGTAGGCGCGCATGACCGAATCGCCGTAGTTCCAGTAGAGCTTCGGTTCCGGATTCATCCAGAACGTGCGCCCGGCCCGCTCGGCCACCCGGCCAAAGAGGGCGGCGTGGGGCTCGCGCCCGTTGGTGCGCGCGTCGCCGAGGACGATCACCGTCGAGCGCGGCCCGAGGTCGTCGACGGTCTCGGCCAGGAACTCGAGCCAGACGCGCCCGTAGTCGGTGTAGCCCGAGACGTCGGCCACCCCGGCGTCGGTGGCGATCGCGCGCGAGATGGCCTCGAAAGAGCGCTCGCGGGCGAACAGCTCGGTGACCTCGGAGATCCGCTCGACGAACACGAACGAGCGCAGCTTGCGAAAGGCGTCGTGGAGGGCGTGGAGGACCGAGAGGAAGAACACGCTCGCGCTCGTGACGCTCGTGGATACGTCGCACAGCAGGTAGATCTCGGGCCGGCGGGGGCGCCGGGGGCGGTGGCGCAGGCGCAGCGGGACGCCGCCGGTCTCGAGCGAGGTGCGCATCGTCCGGCGCACGTCGACGACGTGGGTACGACGCGCGCCTCCCGCCTTGCGCTGCTCAGTGGCGAGGCGGCGCTTGAGCTGTGCGGCGACGCGGTGCACCGCGGCCAGGTCCTGGAGCGGCGCGCCCGGCAGGGCGCGGTCGAGCTCGCGCAGCGGTCGCGCGGGCGGCAGCGAGCGCGTCCGCTCGACGCTCGCGCGCTCGAGCTCGCGCCGCAGGTGGCGCTCGAACTCACGCAGCCGCTCGGTGGGGACGGCGTCGGGATCGCCGCGCGCCTCGGCCTCGCCGGCCGGATCGCCGCGCAAGCCGAGCGAGCGCCGGATGCGCTGAACGTCCACGCCGATCACGCCCGAACCCTCGCCCTGGCGCCCGAGCGCGGCGATCGATAGACGGGCCAGGTCGCGCATCTCGCCGTCGGAGCCGCTGCGAATGGCCGCCCGCACCGCGTCGCGCAGTGAGTCGAAGTCGATCTCGGAGCCGCCGTCCTCGCCGTCGGCCGAGAAGCGCTGCTCGGTC
>JBBSNQ010000158.1:0-4247 GCA_038232575.1 Solirubrobacterales bacterium
CACGCCGGCCTGCGTCCGCTGCACCAGGAGGCGATGGGCTCGCTGCGGCGCTTCGAGCGGTGGTCGGTGCGGAGCGTGCCGCGCGCGGCCAACGAGCGGGCGGACGCGCTCGCCAACGCGGCGCTCGACGCCGCTGCTACCAGAGCATGAGCGCCGGCGCGCCCAACGCACCCGGCGCGCCACCGCAGCCGAGCACATAGGATCATCGCCGGGGGGAGAGTGGAGCGGCAGCGTGCCAGAGGTCGTCGAACCAGAGGAGCAGGTCGTCAAGCTCGAGGGCGAGCGCCTGACGATCGGCAGCAGCAACGCCAACGACGTCGTCCTCGACGATCCGAGCGTCTCGCGCTACCACGTCGAGATCGTCGTCCGCGGCGACGAGCTCGAGTTGCGCGACCTCGACTCGGCCTCGGGGACGCGTCTCAACGGCCGTCCGGTCAAGCACACGCTGATCTCCACCGGTGCGGAGATCGGCGTCGGCCCGTTCCGGCTGCGCTTCGACGGCTCGAGCTTCGTGCGCCGCAACGAGCGCGGGGCGCTGCGGCTCGATGCCGTCGGCCTCTCAAAGCGCGTCGAGGGCGAGCAGATCCTCGACCGCGCCTCGCTCAGCGTCGAGCCCGGCGAGCTCGTCGGGCTGATCGGCGAGAGCGGCTCGGGCAAGACCACGCTGCTCAAGGCGCTCGCGGGAGTCGTGACTCCGAGCGCGGGCACCGTGACGCTGAACGGCGAGCCGGTCACCGCTCGCCTGACCGACATCGGCTACGTCCCGCAGGAGGAGATCGTCCATCCGCTGCTGAGCGTGCGCGAGGCGCTCACCTACGCAGCGCGGCTGCGGCTTCCCGACGACCCGTCGAAGGCGGACGTCAAGGCCACGATCGCGCGCGTGCTCGCGGAGGTCTCGCTCGAGCAGAGCGCCGACACGCGCATCGGCCGCCTGTCCGGTGGCGAGCGAAAGCGAGCGGGTGTTGCGTCCGAGCTGCTCAACCGCCCGAGCATGCTCTTCCTCGACGAGCCGACGACCGGCCTCGACCCCTCGCTCGAGTCGCAACTGATGCAGCTCTTCCGCGATCTCGCCCAGCCGGGCTCGCGCGCGGTCGTTGTCGTGACCCACGCGACCAAGAATCTCGCCCTCTGCGACCGGCTGGCCGTGATCGGGCGCGGCGGCAAGCTGACCTTCGTCGGCTCCCCCGATGCGGCGGTCGAGTTCTTCGGCGTCGAGAGCTACGACGACATCTACGCCGCGCTCAGCGAGCGCCCTGCGGAGCAGTGGCGGACGAGGTTCGAGCGCAGGGCCGCGGGCACGGACGCGGCCGGCGCAGGCGCAGGCGCAGGCGGCTCGCGCGGCGTTGGGGCGTCCGCCGGATCGCAGGGTGTGCGGAGCGCGGGCGGATCCGAGACGGCGGCGCAGGAGCCGCCCGAGCCGAAGCCGGCCGGAGCCTCGCGCCCCAGGCAGCCCGCATGGCGGCAGGTTCGGGTCCTCGTCGCCCGCTACGCGCGCCTGCTCGTGCGCGACTGGCGCAACCTCGCGATCCTGCTCGGCCAGGTCCCGATCCTCGCGCTGGCGAGCGCGTACCTGTTCCAGCCCGGGCTCTTCGATCGCCTCGACGAAGGGCTCGTGCCGCAGCCGGGCCGGCCCGGCGAGGCGGTGCAGCTCCTCTTCATCGTCGCGACCACCGCGATCTGGCTCGGCGCGATCGACGCTGCGCGCGAGATCGTCAAGGAACGCAGCATCTCGCCCCGGGAGGCTGCGATCGGCGTTCGCTGGGGCGCCTACCTGGCGTCGAAGGCGATCGTGCTCTTCGGGCTCGCGACCCTCCAGGCCGGCGCGCTCGCCTTCATCGTCTTCACGATCCACCCGCTCGAGGCGGCGCCGGAGGCCTACGGCGCGGTCGTCGTGCTGCTGATCCTGAGCAGCCTGGCCGCCGTGGCGATGGGCCTCGCCATCTCGGCCGCCTCGCGCACCGAGGCGCAGGCGACGAGCTTCATCCCGCTCGCGCTCATCCCGCAGCTCCTCTTCGCGGGGGCGATCGTGCCGGTCGAGCGCATGAGCGAGCCGATGGCTGCGCTCGCGACGGTGGTGTTCGGCCGCTGGTCGCTGGCGGGCATCGGCAGCGCGATCGACATGAACGCCCGCATCGCGGCCGATCCGCGCTTTGCCAGGGTGAGCGGCTACGGCGAGGCCTTCTTCGACATCTGGTCGCGCCAGGTTCTGCTGATCCTGCTCGGCTTCCTCGCCTTCTTCCTGCTCGCCGCGTTCGTGCTCGTGCGGCGGGAGCGGTAGGGCGGCGACCGTGGTGGCGGACCCGCACCCAGAGCCAGTCGATTCGCCCGGCGGCGTGCCCGCTACCGACTCTTCGCGTGCATCACTCGCCGGCGCCGGCTGGAACTGCTCGAAGGGCGCCTACCGCAAGCTCCTGCCGCCCGGGTCGCCGCGCTTCTCCTGGCTGCGGCCCTCGGTGCTCTGGGCCTCGCGCAACGACAAGGTTGCGCGGCGGCTCGGCGACCCGACCGCCGAGCTCCGCCGCCGCTGGATCGAGCAGCAGCGCGCTCGGCTGCCGTCGGGGCTCTTGCCCGATTTCGTGATCGACCGCACCGATCTCGACTCCTTCTCCTTCCTGCTCGTCGGCGACCCCGGCGAGGGCGACGACTCGCAGTACGCCACGGTCCCGCCGCTGCTCGCGCAGGCCGGCGGAACGGACTTCATGGTCATCTGCTCGGACGTGATCTACCCGGCCGGCGAGTCGCGCGAGTACGAGCAGAAGCACTACCGCCCGTACAAGGACTACCCGCGCCCGATCTACGCGCTCCCGGGCAACCACGACTGGTACGACGGCCTGACCGGATTCATGCTGAGCTTCTGCGGAGCCGATGCGCCGCCGCGCGGGTTCGTTCCGTTGGAGGGGAACCCGGTATGGAAGGAGCTCGGCCGCCGGCTGCTCTGGCGCCGGCCCGCGGAGCCCGACCGTGCAGCGCTCGCGGTCGCTCGAGCGCTGCGCGCGGACGCCGGCCAGCAGCCCGCGCCAGAGCACCAGCAGCCCGGGCCCTACTGGGCGATCGACGCCGGGCCGCTGCGGATCGTCGCGCTCGACACCGGCATCACGGGCGCCGTCGACGACGATCAGCTCGCGTGGCTGCGCCGCGTCTCCGGCGGCGATCGGCCAAAGCTCCTCGTCACGGGCAAGCCGCTCTACGTCGACGGCCAGGGACCCGACCGCTCCCCCAGCCTGCGCGCGGTCGATGCGATCGTGCGCGCTCCCGAGCACCGCTACGTCGCCTCGATCGGCGGCGACGTGCACAACTATCAGCGCTATCCCGTGCGCGTCGAGAGCGGCCCCGAGAGCGGCCCGGGCGAGACCGGGCCGGACGAGAGCAGCTCGCGCGAGGGCGGCTCGGCCCGGACGATCCAGCATCTGGTCTCGGGCGCCGGGGGCGCCTACATGAGCGCTACGCACAGGATCCCGCTTGTCGATCTGCCGGGCGTGGAGGAGAGGGACTTCCGCTGCTACCCGCTCCGGGGCGACTCGCTGTCCGCCTACAGCCGGGTCTACGATCGCCGCTTCGCCGCCGGACAAGGGCTGCTCGAGATCCCGCCCGACGAGGCCGCGGCGCTGATCCAGTTGCGCCTCGCGCTCGAGCCGCTGCGTGCGAGCGCGAGGGCGACGACTCCCAGCCGTCGCTCGCGCCTCGCCGCCCGCGTGGTCGCGCCGCTACCCGGCCAGCGCGGCTACAACCCGTATCTCTCCGAGCTGCTCGACTGGAACGATCCACCGATGTTCAAGAGCTTCCTGCGTCTCGACGTCTCGGCCGAGCGGCTGCGGATCCGCTGCTTCGCGGCGACAGGCTGCGCCGAGCACGAGCAGAACCCGCCGCTCGAGGACGAGGTGGAGATAGCGCTGTGAGCTCGCGGAATGCGACCGAGCGTCTGAGGGCAGCTGCGGAAGCGGCGAGGGCGGCCGAGGGACGCGGTGACGCTCACATGGCGAACGAGGCCTGGCGTCGCTACCGGCTGATCGAGGATACGACGCGGGACCCGGACGAGCTCCTGGCGGAGGGGATCGCCCTCAGCCGGGCTGCGCAGCGCATCGCGAACGAGGACGAGTGACCGACTTCGGCCGTCTGCTGGCGGATCTGAACGAGGCGGCGATCCACTACGTGGTGATCGGCGGCATCGCACTGATCCGCCATGGCGTCGTGCGCGCGACGAGGGACGTCGACATCGTGATCGCCACGAGCGATATCGACCGGCTTCG
>JBBSNQ010000159.1:0-4233 GCA_038232575.1 Solirubrobacterales bacterium
CCACCGCGTCACTAGTCCGGCAGGTCGACCCGCGTCTCCGAGCCCAGGCCAGCGGCCGAGTTGGGCGCTCTCGGCTGGCGCTGCCGCCCTTCGACGGTTGGGGCACTCTCGAGGTGGTCGGCGGACCCCTCACTCGCTTCTGCTTTGCGCGCGAAAAGGAGTCGCGCGGTCAGTGCGCGCGCAGGCTTCTGCTTGTCGTCCGCTGCGATCGTCTTGTAAGCCCCAACCGAGACGCCTGCTTCGTGCGCTGTCCTGTCACGCGGAAGTCTCTGGGGACCTCGAGCTTTTGTGTGTGGCGCGATGCCCTCGGAGAGGTCTCGTTCGCATCAGTTTTCGCGTTCGGTTCACGGTGGCCACACGCCCGGCTGCGATCTTGGTCCGCATGAAGGTGGCCGTGCTTTCCCCGCATCTCGATGACGCAGTGCTCTCCTGCTGGCACGTGTTGGAGGGGCGTGGCGACGTGAGGGTGGTGAACGTCTTCACAGGTTCGCCACCGCGCGGCACACCGACACCCTGGTGGGACCGCCTGACAGGGGCGCGGGACCCGATCGAGCGGATGCGCGAGCGCCGCGAGGAGGACCGGCGCGCGCTGGCCCTGGTCGCCCGGGAAGCCGTCGATCTAGACCTGCTCGACGGGCAGTACGGCAGGGCGGATCTGCCGGTGGACTCGCTCGTCGCGCGGCTGCGTACATCGCTCGAGCCGGGCACACTTGTCTGTGCTCCGGCCGGGCTGGGCCGCCACCCTGACCACGAGTTGGTCCGTGACGCCGCGCTCGGTCTTGCAAGGGCCGGACGGCAGGTGGCGATCTACGCCGATTTGCCGCACGGCATCCGCCGTGGATGGCCGACGTGGGTCGCGGGCGCTTCCGATGGTGCTGGGATCGATGTGGGTGCGGAGTGGGCCGGCGTCCTCACCGAGGCCGGGCTCGCCGTGGAGCGACTCGTACCGCGAGTGCGGTCGCTCGACGCCGATGCCCGCGAGCGTAAGCTGCGCGCGCTTGCCGCCTACCGGACCCAGCGTGCCGCCCTCGACGGCCTCGCTTTCCTCCCGCTGGACGACCCGCGGGCGCTGGCCTGCGAAGTGACCTGGACGGTGCCGCTCTCAGCGCTCGGCCGCGCGCACGAACCCCGCGGCCAGCCGCGCGTCGCCGACGCCCGCCGCGAGCCGCTCCACGACGGTCGCTGACTCGGCGCGCAGGCGTGCCGCCTCCTCGCCGGCACTGAGTCGCGCCAGGGCCGCCCGCGCCTCCCAGTCGACCCCCGGCAGACCGTGGTGCTCGGCGAGCTCGATCGCCCGGCGAAGCAGCGTCCGCGCACCTTCCTCCTGTGAGCGCGCTTCGTGGCAAAGGGCAAGCACGAGCGATACCGAAGCGCCCGCTTCGTGCCAGCCTGATCGGCCGGCCACCGCGGCCAGCGGAGCGAGCAGGGCCTCGCCACGCTCCGGCCGCCCGGCGATCAGATGCGCCCGTGCGAGCGCCGCGGCGGCGCCGAACCCGAACACGAACGCACCGCCGGAGCGAACGCTGAGCTGTGCGAGCGCCCGCTCCGCCTCGCGCGCAGCCTCGTCTGCGCGCGCGTCGTCGCCCGTCAGGGCGAAGGCCCACGCGAGGTGGCCGGCGGCGCGGAAGCGGTCGGCGACCATCCTCGCGTCTGCGACGCCGCGCTCGAGCATCGCGACGGCGTCGTCGGCTGCTCGCAGATCGAGCAGGGTCCAGCCCAATGTCGCTCGCGTCCAGGCGCTCCACGGGGAGGGGCCTTCACGCTCGGTGAGCTCGACGGCGAGCACGCCCTCGGCGAGCGCACGCCCGAAGCGACCGCGGCTGCGCTCGAGCCAGCCGGTCGCGTCGTGGATCAACGGCCCGCAGAACGTGTCACCGATGCGGTGGTTGATCGCCAATGCCTCCTCGAGCCGGGCCGTGGCGCGGTCCCAGGACGCTCTCGCCAGCGGGACGAACGACGACTCGAGCAAGGTCCACTGCAGGTACCACAGGTCTCCCTGGAGGCGCTCGATCGCCTCGAGCTCGGCGGTCAGCTCGTCGAGCCGATCGAGCTCGCCGAGCTGGAGCGCCGTCAGCTTCAGCGCGTCGATCGCCAGGGCGCGGTCGTGGTCGTCCCCCGTTTGCTGCGCGAGCTCCAGGGCTAGCTCTCCCGCCTCCAAGGCGCCCGCGAGGTCGAGGCGGTTCGAGCAGGTGAGCGACAGGTGACTGAGCACGCGGACCTGGAGCGCTGCGTCGCCGAGCTGCTGCGCGATGTCCAGCGCCTCGTGATGGTGCGCGACCGCTCGCTTGATGTCGAATGGCCTCTTAGCGAACGCGAGGCTGTCGAGCGCCTCCGCCTCCAATGGCCGGTCGCGCGCGGCGCGAGCGGTCTCGAGCGCGCGTCCATAGTCCGCGACGCCCGCTTCATGGTCCCCGGTCACCTGGCGAAGCCAACCGCGCTCGAGCAGGATGCGCCGCAAGCGCTGGTCGTTATCGGCGGTCAGGGCCAGCCGCGTGCCGGTCGCGAGTGCCGCGCCGTAGTGGGCGACGGCCGCCTCGGCGGCGTAGACGCGCCCCGCGGCTCGCGCCGCTCGCAGCTGGTAATCGAGGCTCCTGGCCTCGTCGCCCGCCTGCACGAAGTGATGGGCGAGCTGACCCGCGTGTTCGTCGAGCCGCTCGCCGTGAAGCTCCTCGAGCGCCTCCCCGGCGCGCAGGTGCAGCCGCGCGCGTCGCGCCGCCGCGAGCTGCTCGTAGATCGTCTCGCGGATAAGCGCGTGGGCAAATGCATAGCGCCCGACGGCGTCGTGCGATTCGACCAGCACGCGCTCGGACAGGGCTTCGTCCATCGCTTCGAGCAGCTCGTCGCCGCCGCTTCCGGCCACGCGCTCGAGCGTGTCCAGGTCGAACTCGCGCCCGAGCACCGCGGCGGCGGAGAGGGCCCGGCGTGCAGGCTCACCGAGCCGTTTCAGCCGTCGCCGGAGCAGGTCCTTGACGCTCTCCGGCACGGCCAGCTCCACGCTGCCACCCTCCAGGTGGTGGACGATCTCCTCGACGAAGAACGGATTGCCCTCGGTCCGCTCGGCGACCGCGCGTGCCAGATCGTCGGGCACCTCGGTGCCACGCCCGCGGATGAGCTCGGCGACGTCCTGGACGCCGAGCCCTGCGAGCGACAGCGACTCGAGCGCTCGCGCGCGGCGGAGCTCCGCGAGCGCCGAGGACAGCGCGTCGTCCTCGCGCACCTCCGTCTCCCGGTAGGTGCCGAGGATCAGGAGAGGTGCATCGGTCGCCGAGCGCGCTACGTGGCGGAGCAGGAGCAGCGAGGGGTCGTCGGCCCAATGGAGGTCGTCGAGCACGAGGATCGCCGGATGCGTGCGCGCCGCTTCGCACACCAGCGAAACGACCGCATCGAACAGGGCGTAGCGCTCACCCTCGCCTTCGGGGCGCACGTCGGCTTCCCGGCGCGTTGTCGCATTCCCCGCGTCGGCGAGCTCGGGTACCAGCTTGGCCAGGACGCCGCGCCGTGCGCCGATCTGTAGCCGCAGCTCGTCCACGGGACAGGCAGACACGTACTGGCGCAGCGCCTCGACGAAGGGCTGGTACGGCACCAGGGTCTCCTCGTAGCTGCGTCCGAGCAGGATCGTGGCGTCGTCGGCGTGGGCGCGACGGCAGAGCTCGGCTACGAGCCGTGTCTTGCCGATCCCCGGCTCGCCGGCTACGACTACGACGCCCGGCTCGCCGGCGCGCGCCCGCCGCCAGGCGTCTTCGAGCACGCGCAGCTCCTCGTCTCGGCCCACCAGCTCTCCCTGGTCCCGCGCGAGCTCCGCGGGGAGTGGAATGCGCTCGCGGGCAGTCGGCTCCCAGGCGAGCTCGCAGGCGCCGACCGGCTGTGCCAGTCCCTTGAGCTCGAGCTCGCCTACCGGGCGGAAGGCGAAGCCTCCGCGGCCGCCGATCAGCAGGCGGACGAGATCGGAGGTCAGGATCTGCCCGCCGTCCGCGCGGTCGCACAGCCGCTTGGCCACCACGACCGGGATCCCGAAGTAATCGTCCTCATCGCGGATCGGTTCGCCGACGTTCAGTCCGACGCGCACCCGCAGGCGGTCGCTCCCGGTGCGCCGATTGTGGCGATCGACGGCCTGCTGAATGCCGATCGCACATCCGGCGGCGTCGATGCTGCTGCCGAACGCGACCATCAGTCCGTCGCCCAGCGTCTTGACTTCGTTTCCGGCGTGACTGAGCGCCACGTCGCGCAGCAGCC
>JBBSNQ010000160.1:0-4183 GCA_038232575.1 Solirubrobacterales bacterium
AGCGCATCCGAGAGTCACCACGCGACCAACGTCGCGTAAGCCCGAACCGAGCGCCGCGACGAGGGCCTCACCGTCGCCAGGCTCCGCGCAAGGAGCGCTCGGGGTGGAGGCACTCCGAGCGGCGTTCGGGGTGGAGGCGCCTGGAACAGCGGCCCGGCTAGCCCTCCACCACCTCCCGCACCGCCTCGCACACCCGCTCGACCTGCCCGTCGCTCAACTCCGGATAGACCGGCAGCGCGAGCGACCGGCGCGCGAGGTCCTCGCATACCGGGAACTCGCCCTCGCGATGGCCGTAGCGCTCGCGGTAGTAGCTCATCAGGTGGATCGCGGGCAGGTAGGGCTTCGAGTCGATGCCGCGCGCGCGCAGCGCCTCGATCGCGCCGTCGCGCTCGACGCCCGCGGGTACCTGCGCGACGTAGACGAACCAGCTGCGGCGCGCCCCCGCGACCTCGGCCGGCGGCAGGACGAGGCCCTCGACGCCGGCGAGCGCCTCGCCGTAGAGCGCGGCGATGCGGCTGCGCGCAGCGAGCATCTCATCCAGGTGCTCGAGCTGGGCGATGCCGAGCGCACAGGCGAGGTCCGAGAGGCGGTAGTTGTAGCCGAGCCGGTCGTGGTCGAGCCAATCCATGTCGGACGAGCGGCCCTGGTTGCGCTCGGAGTCGATCCGCTGCTTGAGCTCGTGCGATGGGCAGACGACGGCACCCCCCTCCCCCGTCGCGACCTGCTTGTTGGCGTAGAAAGCAAAGACCGCGAGGTTGCCGCGCGCACCGACCGCCGTGCCGTCGGCGTCGACGGCGCCGAGCGCCTCGCAGGCGTCCTCGACGACCCACAGGCCGCGCGCAGCCGCGAGCGCCTCGAAGGCGGCCATGTCGGCCGAAAGGCCGAAGATGTGCACGGGCAGCAGGCCGGTGACCCGATCGCCGACCGCAGCCGCGGCGGCGTCCGGGTCGAGGTTGAAGGTGACGGGGTCGACGTCGCAGAAGACCGGCCGTGCCCCCTCGTAGGCGATGCAGTTGGCCGAGGCGACGAACGAGAACGGCGTCGTCAGCACCTCGTCGCCCGGCTCGATCCCGCACGCCCGGACCGAGAGGTGGAGGCCGGCCGTGCCGCTCGATACAGCGGAGACGTGCGGCGCACCGACCCGCTCGGCAAGTCCGCGCTCGAAGCCCTCGAGCCGCGGCCCGAGCGAGAGCCGGCGCGAGCGCAGCGTCTCGAGCACGAGCTCCTCCTCGCGCGCGCCGATGACGGGTCGGGCGAGCGGGATCGGCTCGGCGGTCCGCTCGCGCGGCGCCGGGCGCCCGCCGGCACCGCTCTTGCCGGGGCTCACCGGCCGGCGGCTTGACGCGCGTCCGGCCCCGCAGCCTGCTGCGCGCCGCGGCGCTCATGCCCCGCACGGTCCGGCAGCATGCCGGCCTCGAGCGAGTCGACGAGCGCGGCCCAGCTCGCCTCGATCACGTTCTCGGACACCCCGATCGTCCCCCAGGTGTCGACCCCGTCGCTCGCGTCGAGCAGCACGCGCGTGACGGCGCCGGTGCCCTTGGCCTCGTCGAGGATGCGGACCTTGAAGTTGACGAGCTCGATGTCGCGCACGTGCGGGTGCGTCTCGCAGATGGCGTCGCGCAGCGCGCGATCGAGCGCGTTGACCGGGCCGTTGCCCTCGGCGGTGCGCACGTAGCGCTCGCCGCCGATCCAGATCTTGATCGTCGCCTCGGTCTCGACTCTGCCGTCCTGGCGCTGCTCGACAATCGTCCGGAAGGACTCGAGCCGGAAGAGCGGCTCGTAGGCGCCGGTCTCCCTGCGGATCAGCAGGTCGAGCGAGCCGTCGGCCGCCTCGAACTGATAGCCCCGATGCTCGAGGGCCTTGACGCGCTCGACGACCTCTCCCGCCTCCTCTTCGCTGATCGCCACGCCGGTGGCATCGGCGCGCGCCTGGATGGTCCCGCGCCCGGCGAGCTCCGAGACCAGCAGCGTGCGGTCGTTGCCGACCGCGGCGGGGTCGGCGTGCTCGAAGGTGCGCGCGTCGCGCGCGATACCGGCCACGTGCATGCCCGCCTTGTGGGCGAAGGCGTTGCGGCCGACCCAGGGCTGGTCGGGATCGGGCGTGACGTTCGCGATCTCGTCGACGAGATGGGCGGTCTCGGTCAGGCGCGCGAGCAGCTCCGGCGGGACGCAGTCGAAGCCCCGCTTGAGCTGCAGGGCGGGCACGACGGAGATCAGGTTCGCGTTCCCGCAGCGCTCGCCATAGCCGTTGACCGTGCCCTGCACGAGCCGCGCCCCGTGCTCGACCGCGGCCAGCGAGTTGGCGACGGCGCAGCCCGTGTCGTCGTGGGTGTGGATGCCGATGCCGGTGCTCGGCCCCCCCAGCTCGGCGACCACATGCGCGGTCGCCTCCGCGACGTCGCTCGGCAGCGAGGATCCGTTGGTGTCGCACAGCGTCACGTTCTCGGCGCCGGCCTCGATTGCCGCGCGCAGGCACCGCAGGGCGTAGTCGGGATCGTCGCGGAAGCCGTCGAAGAAGTGCTCGGCGTCGTAGATCACGCCCTTGCCCTGCTCGCGCAGGAACGCCACGGACTCGGCGATCATGGCGAGGTTCTCGCCTGGATGCACCTGGGTCACCTTCTCGAGGTGGAGCTTCCAGGTCTTGCCGACGAGCGTGCAGACGGGCGCGAAGCAGTCGGCCAGGCCGCGCAGGCCCTCGTCGCGGTCGGGCCGCACGCCCCGGCGGCGGGTCATGCCGAAGGCTGCGATCCGGGCGTGCTCGAAGGTCTCGCCGGCGAGCAGCGCGAACAGCGCCTGCTCCTTGGGGTTGGATGTCGGGAAGCCCGCCTCGATCAGCGCCACGCCCAGGCCGTCGATCACGTGGGCGACGCGCAGCTTCTCCTCGACTGACAGCGAGACACCCTGCCCGCCCATCCCGTCGCGCAGGGTGGTGTCGTAGACGAGCACGCGCGTGCCCGGTGCGGGCGCCCCGCCGTTGGCGCTTGCCGGCTTGAGCGCGCTGCGTGGGTCAGGCGCCACGCCGCTCACGCGCTCGAGGGCACGCGCACCCGGTCGAGCCAGGCTGCGTAGCGGGCGTCGCGCCCGTGCAGCGCGTCGTCGAAGACGCCCTGGATCGCCCGCGTGAGCGGTCCCGGATCGCCGAGCGGATGGTGGTCGATCTCGCGCACGGGAGTCAGCTCTGCGGCTGTGCCGGTGAGGAAGAGCTCGTCGGCGAGCACGAGCTCGGCGCGCGCGATGTCGCGCTCAACGACCTCGTAGCCGAGGTCGCGCGCGATCGTGATGATCGACCTGCGCGTGATGCCGTCGAGGATCGAGGCGGCGTGCGGGGGCGTGGCGAGGGCGCCGTCGCGCACGACGAACACGTTCTCACCGGTGCCCTCGCAGACGTTGCCGTGCTGGTCGAGCAGAATCGCCTCCTCGTAGCCGGCGCGCTTCGACTCGACCTTGGCGAGCACGGAGTTCAAGTACTGGCCCGAGGCCTTTGCGTGCGGGATCAGCGAATCCGGGGATATCCGCCGCCAGGGCGAGACCTTCGCGCGGATTCCGTGGGACTTGCCGTCCTCGCCGAGGTAGGCGCCCCACTCCCACGCGGCGATCGAGACCTCGACCGGGTTCTCGAGCGGGTCGAGCCCCATCGGCCCGTGCCCGCGGTAGGCGATCGGGCGGATGTAGCAGCTGCGCAGCCCGTTGCGGATGATCAGCTCATGGGTGGCCTCGCGCAGCTGCTCGGTCGTGTAGGGGATCTCCATGTAGTAGAGCTCGGCCGAGCGCCGCAGGCGATCGAGGTGGTCGTCGTGGCGGAAGATCGCCGTGCCCTCGTCGGTCTCGTAGGCGCGGATGCCCTCGAAGACCCCCGTCCCGTAGTGCAGGCCGTGGGTGAGCACGTGGACCTTGGCGTCCTCCCAGGCGACGAACTCGCCGTCCATCCAGATGAGCTCCGCGCTGGTCACTGCCTGCCCCCTCAGAGGTTCGCGAGGACGGCCCGGGCGGCCTCCTCCGTAGTGGTATCGCCGCCGAGGTCGGGCGTGCGAACGCCGGCCTCGAGCGCGCGGTCGACGGCCGATTCTAGCCCGGCGGCCTCGGCCTCGGCCGCGAGTCCGTGGCGCAGCATCAGCACGACCGACCCGAGCATCGCGAGCGGGTTCGCCGTGCCCGTACCGGCGATGTCCGGGGCCGAGCCGTG
>JBBSNQ010000161.1:0-4179 GCA_038232575.1 Solirubrobacterales bacterium
CGGTATCGCCGCCGTGGCCCACCAGCCGGCGGGGATCGTGTAGCCCCCGATGTCGATTGAGTTGCCGAGCGCGCGCGGCGTGTCGAAGACCACCGGCCGGGAGCGGAGCACCTCCTTGATGACCGCGTCGAGGTACTCGGTGCCGCCCTCGTCGATCTCCTCCCTGAGGCGCTCGAGGACCGCGGGGTGGCGCACCAGCCGCTCGAAGCTCCAGGCGAGCGCGGTGGCCGTCGTCTCGTGCCCGGCCGTCAGGAGCGTGAGGAGCTCGTCGCGCAGCTCGTTGTCCTCCATCGGATTCCCCTGCTCGTCGCGGGCCAGCAGCAGGGTGGAGAGGAGGTCGGTGCGCTGCTCGAGCCGGGCGTCGGGCTCGGCTCGGCGCCGGGCGATCTCGTCGTAGACGAGCTCGTCGGTCTCGGCGCGGATCGCTTCGAATCGGCGCACGGGGTTGCCGGGGATGCGGCGCAGCGGCCAGCGCTCGAGGCGCTCACGCACGCCCGGCGCGCCGAACACGAACGGCGAGTCGACGGCGTCGAGGAGCGCCGGCAGCAGTCCGCGCAGGCGGTCGAGCCTGCCGGCGTCGTCGATGCCGAAGACGAGCCGCAGGATCACCTCGAGCGTGATGCGCTGCATCCGGGGCCGGAGCTCGATTTCCTGGCCGACCGGCCAGGTATCGATCTCCCGCGTGGCGATGTCGGCAATCTGCTCGCTCCATTGCGCCACTCGCTGCCCGTGGAGGGGTGGGGCGAGCAGTTGGCGCTGGCGCTGCCACGCCTCTCCGTCGAGGCAGAGCACTGACTGCTCGCCTACGAGCGGTGAGAGGTACGGCCGACGCGTCTCGCCAGCCTTGTTGCCGTCGCCGTCGTGTGCGTAGAGCTCGCGCGCCAGGCTCGCCTCGGTGAGGAAGGCAAACGGCGGGGCGCCCGGGAACTTGACCCGGAAGACCGGTCCGTAGCGGCGCCGGCAGCGCTCGAGAAAGCCGACGGGATCGCGGAAGAGCAGCAGTGCCTGCACGGCGGTGGGAAGCCGCGGTCCGGGAGGGGGTGGGCCCGAGGTGCCGCCGGCGACGTTGCTCCCGCCCGAGGTGGTCACGTCCGCGCGGCTCGCGCTCGGCTTGGCGGTGCCAGAGTTGCTCACGCGGGCGATACTAACAAACGTTAGTAACGAGCGCTAGTACACTTTGGGCATGGACACAAGGGAGCGCCTGGTCGAGGCGGCCATCGAGCTCCTCGTGGAGCGCGGCTACGCGCGCACGACGACGCGCCAGATCGTCGCGGCCGCGGACTCGCACCTGCCGGCGGTCAACTACTACTTCGGATCCAAGGAGCGTCTGCTCGAGGAGGCGGTTGTCGAAGCACTCCGCCGCTGGGCGCAGACGACGATGGCCGTGGCCGACGAGCCCGGGCCGCGTGACCCCGGGGAGCGCCTGCGCAGGAGTATCGAGCGCTTCTTCGCGACGCTCGAGGCCGATCGCCCGTACGTGGTCGCAGCCCTCGAGGCCTTCGCCCAGGCCGAGCGCAGCGACGCGCTGCGCGAACGGCTCGCGGAGGCCTATCAGGAGTTCCGGGATGTCGTGGCGAGCAGCGTCGATCGCGCGGCGGGGCGGGCCGGGGGGCCGGCGGGGCCCGATGTGCTGGGCGTCTCGTCGCTCCTGATAGCGCTGTTCGACGGCCTCGCGATCCAGTGGCTGTTGGCTCCGGAGCGCGCCCCCAGCCCTGAGCAGGTCATCGGGAGCCTCGCAGCGCTCGCGCAGGTCTTCGCGCAGCCGGCGGATGTCGGGGCGTGAGCGGCGTCCACTTAGGCCTCACGCCACAGGCGCCGGATCGCGAGTCGCCCAAGCACGATCAATACGAGCAGGCCGGCTCCTGCCAGCCAGAGCCGCCAGTCGGTGATGCTCGGTCGCTGGAGGCGCGTCCCGAGATAGACGACGAGGAGCGTGGCGGGCATCATCCCAACGAGCGTCGTCCACGCGTAGCGCCCGAGCGGGACGCGCGCGATCCCGCTCGCGTAGCAGGTGGCGTTGAAGGGGATCAGCGGCACGAGCCGCACGGCCACGAGCGCCGTCGCGCCGCCGCGCGCCACGAGTTCCTCGGCGGCCAGCAGACGGCGCTCGCCGATCAGGCGCTGCGCGATCGGATGGCCTACCGCACGCGCCAGTCCGTAGGCCGCCAGCGCGGATAGCAGCCAGGCGACGACGACGATCGGCGCCCCGATCCAGAAGCCGTAGACAAACCCGGCGCTCGCCCCTGCGATTGGAGCGGGGTAGGGGATCGCGGCATGGGCGAGGATCACGGCGAAGAGGATCGCGACGCCGGCGACGGGCTCTGCGAGCAGCGCCGCTCGTAGGCTGGCGCCCTCGTCGCGCAGCGCGGCGAGGATAGTCTCGCGCAGGGGCGTGATGAGGACGGCGGCCGCGAGCAGGAGTGCGAGCGCCGCGAGCGCGACGGCAGCGCGCGGCAGGCGCGGAGCGGAGTCAGTGGCGTGGCGGGCTCCCCGGGTAGTTCCTCTCATCGGGATTACGGGAGGAGCTCGAAACCCTCGCGAGCGAAATCGTTATCGAGGGCGACCGCTGAGCCGACGCTCAGGCGCCGCATGAGCTCGAAGCTGACGTGATCGACCAGGGACGATCGTCTGCGCAGCTTCCGGAGGTGGGTCGAGACGGCCACCTCGTGGAGGCCGGCATCCACCCAGATCACCTCGATGGCCGGCACAACGTCGACCAGCAATCGCCGCGCGATGGGACTGCCGAGCCGACGATGGCAAAGCGCCTCCGTCTCGACGAGAACGTAGTTGTGGGTGACGCCACTGCGGTCGGTGAGGACCCGGGACAGCGCTGCCACGACCGCATCGTGCTGCGAGGCGTCCCGATCGAGGAACGCGAGCAGCGCCGAGGTGTCGACGAAGGTCACCTCGACGAGTGATCGGCGAGGTACTCGTCGTGCCGCTCCGCTAGGTCCGAAACTCCTGACGACGCTGAGCCCGCGGCGCGTAGTGCTCGCTCGACGCTCGCCGTCTTGTCTTCGTCGGTGAGCAAGGACGCCAATGCCTCCCGCACGACCGCCGCCTTTGACAGTCCGCGCTGTCGTGCGGCCCGCTCGAGTGCGTTCGCCTGTTCCTCCGGCAGCTGAATGATCGTTCGAACCATGCTGGCGCGCGTATGATATCACGTTGCCAGGAACTGATGACAACCTCAAAGGTGATTCCACGACCCATCGGCGCGGGATTGAGGGGACCATGACGATGCCGCGCAACGGAGGCGCCGGTCGGGCGCGTGTGGTAGGTGGATCAGTAGCCGCGCTTCGCTGGGCCGCGATGAGCGTAGGCCGTGCTACGCCTATTGCGTATACTGCTGTACGCATGGCGCGTAAGAATCCTGCCAAGAGCAACCCGTTCGTCTACGCGCGCGCGCTCGCACCTGCGGAGGCGATCGAGCGGACCGACGAGGTGCGGATGCTGCTCGAGGCCGCGGTCGGAGGGCATGCCATGACCGTCTACGCCGCCAGACGGATGGGCAAGACGAGTCTTCTCAAGCAGCTGCGCGCGGCGGCCGAACGACAGAAGATGCCGAGCGTCCTGGTCGACCTCAGCGACGTGCTGAGCGTGGCGGACGTCGCGGCGCGACTGGAGCAGGCGTACCGAGCCTTGCCGGGGCGGCTGGCGCGGGTCGTCGGACGGGAGCTGGGCGGACTCGGGCTCACGACGCCGCTCGGCGGGTTGACCTTCCAGCGGCAGGGACAGGCGAGCGATCCGATCGCCACCGTGCACGCGCTGCTCGAGGTGCCCGCTCGGATCGCGGAGCGCACCGCGCAGCGCGTGCTCGTCATTCTCGACGAGTTTCAGGCGCTGATCGATCTGCAGGGGCTCGACGGCGTGTTCCGCAGCCACCTCCAGCACCAGGCGCAGGTTTCCTATGTCTTCTCCGGGTCTGAGCCCTCGCTGCTGCGCGCGCTGTTCGAAGATCGCTCGCGGCCGCTGTACGGGCAGGCCCGGCAGATGCGCCTCGGGCGAATCGGGTTCGAGGCCGCACACGACTTCGTCGCAGCACGGTTCTCGCAGACCGGCAAGGACAGCGGTGCGGCCACGCCGGAGCTGGTCAACCTCTCCGAGCTCCATCCTCAGCGGCTGATGCTGCTGGCGCACTTCCTGTGGGAGCAGGTGCACGAAGAGCCGGCAACGATCTCC
>JBBSNQ010000162.1:0-4154 GCA_038232575.1 Solirubrobacterales bacterium
GCCCGGGCCGCTCGTGGGCCTGATCGAGGAGGAGCGCGTGACGCTCACCGCCGCGGTGCCGACGATCTGGCTCGACGTGCTGCGCTACGCCGACGAGCACAAGCCGGACTTCTCGCACCTGCGCACGGTGGTCTGCGGCGGTGCGGCCGTGCCGCTGTCGCTGATGAAGTCCTTCGAGGAGCGCCACGGCGTGCGCATCCTGCAGGCATGGGGCATGACCGAGACGAGCCCGCTCGGGTCGGTCGCGAGGGCGCCGGCCGACGCCGAGGGCGACGAGCACTGGCGCTACCGCGACACGGCCGGCCGCCTCGCACCGCTCGTCGAGGCGAGGCTCGTCCAGGACGACGGCGGCGAGGCCCCGTGGGACGGCGAGTCGACCGGCGAGCTGCAGGTGCGCGGCCCGTGGGTCGCCTCCGCCTACTACGAGGATCCCTCCGGCGACGAGAAGTTCGACGACGGGTGGCTGCGCACGGGCGACATCGCGGCGATCAGCGCGCGCGGCTACATCTCGATCACCGACCGCTCGAAGGACGTGATCAAGTCGGGCGGCGAGTGGATCTCCTCGGTCGAGCTCGAGGGGCACCTGATGTCCCACGACGCGGTCGCTGAGGCTGCGGTGATCGGCAAGCCCGACGAGCGCTGGAGCGAGCGCCCGCTGGCGTGTGTCGTGCTCGCCGAAGGCGGCGAGGCCGGCGCCGAGGAGCTGCGCGAGCACCTCTCCTCGCGCATCGCCAAGTGGTGGATGCCGGACGGCTTCGCGTTCATCGACGAGGTGCCGAAGACGAGCGTCGGCAAGTTCGACAAGAAGGTGCTGCGCCAGCGGCTCGCCGACGGCGACCTCGAGATCGCGAGCGAGAGCGAGAGCGAGTCGAAGGAGCCGAGCGCGGCGTAGTCGATCGCCCGGCGCGCTGCGCCCGCGCCCCTGCGCGCACCGGGGCCGCGACACCCCCTCAGGGGGCGCGACATCCGCTCAGATGCTCGCGATGTCCCTGGACAGGTCGGCTAGCCGCCGGGCGTAGCCACCACCAGGCCGGCTGTTCGGGCCGCCGCTGCGAGCCGCTGGTCGTACGTGACGAACGCAGCCAGGTCCTCGCCGAGCTGTGTCGCCGAGGCGAGATGCAGCGCGTCGAGAGTGCGGAGCGGTGGACCGGCAACGTCGCAGGCGAGATCCTGCACCGCGCGGTCGAGCGGCACCAGGTCGAGGTCGGCGACCACTGCACGAGCCTCGGTCGAGGCCCGATCGCCGACCCGTCGGGCGGCTCTCAGAACCTCGACCCGTCCCAGCTCGCTCGAGATCACCGGTTGCTCCGAGCGCACGCTCATCCAGTCGCGCAGAGCTGCGGTCTCGTCCTCCCGGCGAACCAGCTTCATTAGCGCCGAGGCGTCCATGTAGATCACAGCCGCTCTTCGCGCTCCGCCTCGAGCAACTCGCGATTGGTCGGCTCGCCGGCGGACACGGGAACCGGTCGAGATGACCGAAGGCGCCCGGTCGGGCTCGGCGCGGGGATGAGCTTTCCGCCGGCGACCAGTCGCTCTCGCGCGGTCTGGGAGCCCGCGGGGGACACCATCAGCGCGACGAGCCTGCCGCGTTCGGTGACCTCCACGGTCTCACCCGCCTTCACCAGCGCGAGATAGCGCGACGCGTTCTGACGCAGCTCTCGAACACCGATTCGCTCCATTCCGCATTTATAGCACCTGATGTGCTACAGGAAGGGCGAGGATCTCCTGGCGGGTTGCCGACCAGCCGGAATCGCGGTGCTCGCCAGCGTGAGGCCTTCCTCCGGCGCGTTCGATCCCGAGACCCGCGTGGCGGGGACGATCTCGCTCGTGACGAGCCCCGTCTCCGCGGTGAGGTCGTCGACGATCTCGAACCAGCGCTGGGTGCGCTCGGGGGTATCGACTATCACCGTCACGACGGGCACCTGCCTCCGCAGCGCGAGCAGCGAGTCGCCGTGCGGAGGGTGAGCGCCGTGGTAGCCCCACACCCCGCGCAGTGCGGTCGCGCCGCGCGCGCCGGCGGCGCGCAGTCGGCGCACCAGCTCGGCGTAGAGCGGATGGCCGTTGACCTGGGCCTGCTCGCCCGCGTAGATCATCAGCTTCTGCCACAGCGCGAGCCCCGCGGGGTCGGTGTCCGGGAGGCTCCGCGGCGCACGAAGGCGCTCGCCGTCGCGCTTCAGCAGCTCGACCCGTTCGAGCGTGACGAGTGGCCGCTCGAGCAGCGCGTGGAGCTCGTGCAGCGCGCGGGAGACTGCGTCCGCCGCACCGACCGAGATCACCATCATCGGCACGGTCGCGTTGCCGCGGAGCAGGCGCGCGCGCCGGCGCTCGCCGCGCCGCGTGCCGTCGACGCCCAGCAGCACGGTCGCCCCGGCGATGCCGCTGCGCTGCAGCAGCTCGACGACGGCCCGGTGGGCGGGCATGCCGGCCGCGCGCTCGTGGCGTCCGAGGTAGATCGTGAGCTTGGCGGCGCCGCCGGGCGTTGCCTCGCCGGCTCTCGCGCCGCCGGCGAGCGGTTCGCGCGGCCCGGCGACGGTGGTCCCGCCGGACGTGGCCGCCGCGAACGCCGCTCTGTCCTCTCCGTCGCCAAGCAGGCGCGCGCGCTCGAGCGTTATCACTCCGTGGCCCGAGAGCTCGACGACCTCCGGCAGCACGCGCTCGATCCGCTCGCGACGATCCACCGCGACCGAGACGATCGGCAGATCCTCGGAGAGGGTCAGCAGGCGCTGGGTCTGTAGTCGCTGGCGCGGTCCGAACCCCTCGATCCCACGCAGGAGCACGCTGGTCGCAAGCTCGCGGCGCTCGTAGAGATCAAGCAGCGCGTCGGCGAGGAAGGCGTTGCCGCTGCGGTCGCGCTCGCCGAAGTAGGTCGTGAGCTTCAGGCAGTCGCTCGTCAAAGCGCCCCCACCAGCCACCGCCCGAGCGCCACGGCAGCGAGTCCGAGCGCGAGTGGCAGCACGAGGTTCACGGCGAGCAGCCGCATCTGCCCGTCCTCCCCGAGGTGCCGGGACTCGAGCATCCAGGTGGAGAAGGTCGTGTAAGAGCCGAGCGCTGCGCTCCCGAGCAGGGCGGTGACCTCACGCGAGAGCGTCGTGCCGGCGAGCAGTCCCAGCAGCAGCGCCCCCGAGACGTTCACGATGAGCGTGCCCCACGGGAGCTCGCCGCGCGCACGCTCGGAGATCGCGGCGTCGAGCATGAAGCGCGCCAGCGCTCCGAGCCCCCCAAGCAGGGCAGCTCCGACCCACAGCCACGTGCTCAAGCGGGCGCTCCCGGCTTCACCGGACGAGCTCCGCCTTCAGGCCGCTCTTGGCCTCCATCGGGCAGATCCACGCGCCAGAGCTCCTCGGCCTCACCGGACCAGTGCCGCGCGCCGCACCAGCCCGGCCGCGAGTGACACTGACAGCCAGCCGGCGCCGACGCTCGCTGCCGCGTAGGCGAGCGCGAGCAGCGCGTGGCCGGTGCCGAGCATCTCGAGCAGCTCGAGCTGCATCGCCGAGAACGTCGTCAGCGCACCGCACACCCCGGTGCCGATGAACGGCCGCCGGTAGGCAGACAGCGGTAGACGTTCCTGCAGCCGGGTCACGAAGTAGCCGAGCAGCAGCGCCCCCGCGACGTTGGCGATGAACGTGCTCCAAGGCCAGCTGCCGGGCGCGGTCGGGAGCGCTTCGACGAGCGCGATCCTCCCGAGCGCGCCGACCAGCCCGCCGCAGAAGATGGCAAGCAGCTCCCGGGGATCAAGGCTCGGCAGCTTCACGTGACGTGTCGGCTGATGATCGCCTCCTCACGTCGGCCGCCCGCTGCCGGGCTCATGCAGAAGTCGACATTCGACGACGCTCTCGCGGCGAGTGTCGAGAAATGCATGCTCCTCATGCATAGTGCGACATTCGACATGTTGGGGCTCGCCGAGTGTTGACTTTTGCATGTAAGCGGGCCTCGAATGCGCCCGCGGGCCTCAAGGATGGGTCCTTGCCTCAACCATCCGAGCTGCCGGTTTCGTCGATCACGACGAGCACGGTGCCGGTGTCGACCTGGTCGCCGGCGGCCACGCGCAGGTCGCTGAGCGTACCCGTCGCCGGCGCGACGATCTCGTGCTCCATCTTCATCGCCTCGATCACGACGAGCACGTCGCCGCGCTCGACCTGCGCCCCCTGCTCGGC
>JBBSNQ010000163.1:0-4148 GCA_038232575.1 Solirubrobacterales bacterium
CCCGGGCGGACAGGCCAAGCCACGCGGACGAGGAGAGCGATGCCGAGCACCGAGAGCGCCGTCAACGAGAGCACCGACCGTGACCAGCGCGGCCTGAGCGTCGAGCGCCTTTTCACCGAACCGGGCGGCGACCCGTTCGAGACGGTCGAGTGGGAGCTCCGCGACGCGGTGATCGGCGATCCGGCGGCCCCGGCGTTCGAGCAGCGCGATGTCGAGTTCCCGCGCTTGTGGTCGCAGAACGCGACCAACATCGTCGCCCAGAAGTATTTCCGCGGCCAGCTCGGCACGGCGCGCCGCGAGCGCTCGGTGCGGCAGATGATCGGTCGCGTCGCGAGCACGATCGCGGGCTGGGGGCGCGCGGACGCCTACTTCGCCTCGACCGACGACGGCGACGCCTTCGAGGCCGAGCTCATCCACATCCTGCTGCACCAGATGGCGGCGTTCAACTCGCCCGTCTGGTTCAACGTCGGCTTCGAGGAGAACCCGCAGTGCAGCGCCTGCTTCATCCTGAGCGTCGAGGACACGATGGAGTCGATCCTCGACTGGAACACCAAGGAGGGCAAGATCTTCCGCGGCGGCTCCGGCTCGGGCATCAATCTCTCGGACATCCGCGGCTCGACGGAACAGCTCTCGAAGGGCGGCTATGCCTCAGGGCCCGTTTCGTTCATGCGCGGCGCCGACGCCTGGGCGGGCACGATCAAGTCGGGCGGCAAGACCCGGCGCGCGGCGAAGATGGTCGTGCTCGACGTCGACCACCCGGACATCCTCGACTTCGTCTGGTGCAAGGCGCGCGAGGAGGAGAAGGCCGGCGCTCTGCGCGATGCCGGCTTCGACATGTCGATCGACGGCGAGGGCTTCACCTCGATCCAGTACCAGAACGCCAACAACTCGGTCCGCGTGACCGACGAGTTCATGGAGCGCGCCGAGCAGGGCGAGGAGTGGCGCACCACCTCTCGCGTGACCGGCGAGCCGATCGGCGAGCCGCTCGACGCGCGCGACGTGCTGCGCCAGATCGCCGACGCCGCCTGGCGCTGCGCGGACCCCGGGGTCCAGTACGACACCACGATCAACGACTGGCACACCTGCCCGAGCTCGGGCCGGATCAACGCCTCCAATCCGTGCTGCTTCACCGGCGAGACGCTTGTCTGGACCTCCGAGGGCCACGTTTCGTTTGAGGAGCTCTACGACCGCTTCGAGTCGGATGAGCAGCTTCCGGGCGTGCATTCGTACGAGCAGGGCGCCGTCCTCGGAGAGATCGAGCGCATCTGGATCGCGGGTAGGACAGCTCGTCTTGTGGAGATCACGCTGGCGGATGAAACCGTGCTGCGCTGCACGCCCGAGCACCGCTTCCTAACGAGCGGCGATCGCTACGTCGAGGCACAGAAGCTGGGTGCGGGGACCCGACTGCGAGCACTCGCCGAAGCGAAGGTTCCAATGACGGTCGGCGGCAATGAGCACACTCCCGATGTGACGCCGCTCAGCGTGGAGGCGGAGGTCGCTTCCATACGCGAGGTCGCACTCGATCAGCCCGTGCCTGTGTACGACCTCGAGGTGCCGGGCTTCCAGAACTTCGCCGTGAGCGTCGATGAGTGGGCGACTGAGTCCGTGGTCGCTCACAACAGCGAGTACATGCACGTCGACGACTCGGCCTGCAACCTCGCCTCGATCAATCTGATGAGGTTCCGGCGCGAGGACGGGAGCTTCGACGTCGAGCGCTTCGAGCACACGGTCGACGTGATGCTGCTGGCGCAGGAGATCGTCGTCGGGCCCTCGAGCTACCCGACCGAGGAGATCGGCGCCAACGCGCGTGCCTTCCGCCAGCTCGGGCTCGGCTACGCCAACCTCGGCGCCCTGCTGATGTCGAACGGGCTCGCCTACGACTCAGAAGAGGGGCGGAGCACGGCGGCGGCGATCACCGCGCTGATGACCGGCCGCGCCTACCGGCGCTCGGCCGAGATCGCAGCGGCGATGGGGCCCTACGAGCGCTACGAGGAGAACCGCGAGCCGCACAACAGGGTGATGCGCAAGCACCGCCCGGCCGCGTACGCGATCGACTCGGAGCCCTGCGAGCCGCGCTTGCTCGCGGCCGCCCAGGAGTCCTGGGACGACGCGGTCGAGCTCGGCGAGGCTCATGGCTACCGCAACGCCCAGGCGACGGTGCTCGCCCCGACCGGCACGATCTCGTTCCTGATGGACTGCGACACGACCGGCGTCGAGCCCGACTTCTCGCTGGTCAAGTTCAAGGAGCTCGTCGGCGGCGGGCGGATGACGATCGTCAACCGGACGGTGCCGCTTGCGCTGCGCACGCTCGGCTACGCCGACGCCGAGGTCGAGCACATCGAAGCCCACATCGACGAGCACGCGACGATCCTCGGCGCGCCAGGACTGCGGGCCGAGCACCTGCCCGTCTTCGACGTGGCCGTGGGCGAGCGCGCGATCTCGCCGATGGGGCACATCGCGATGATGGGCGCCGTCCAGCCATTCGTGAGCGGAGCCATCTCGAAGACCGTCAACGTGCCGGCCGAGACGACCGTCGAGGACATCGCCGGTGCCTACCTCGAGGCCTGGAGGCTTGGTGTCAAGGCGCTCGCCATCTACCGCGACGGGTCGAAGACGGCCCAGGCGCTGCGGACGGAGGCGCACAAGGACGAGCCCGCCGAGGCTGCGGCGCCGGCCCCCGCGGCCGAGCCGCGGCCGATGCGCCGGCGCATGCCGCGCGAGCGCAGCTCGATCACGCACAAGTTCTCGATCGGCGGGCACGAGGGCTACATCACCGCCGGCATGTACGAGGACGGCTCGATCGGCGAGATCTTCCTGACCGACATCGGCAAGGAAGGCTCGACACTGCGCGGGATGATGAACTCCTTTGCGACGGCGATCTCGATCTCGCTCCAGTACGGCGTGCCGCTCGAGACGCTCGTGCGCAAGTTCTGCTACATGCGCTTCGAGCCCGAGGGGATGACGCAGAACCCGGAGATCCCGTTCGCGAAGTCGATGCCCGACTACATCATGCGCTGGCTCGCCTCGCGCTTCCTCGATGTCGACGCTCAGGAGGAGCTCGGGATCCTCACGCCGGAGGTGCGAGCGCGCAAGGCCTCGCAGGAGGCGCTCATGCGCGGCGACACGGCGGGCCCGGTCAATGGCGGCCACGGCGGTGGTGCAAACGCAGGCAACGGCGCCGCGAACGGAGGGCACGCACCCGCAGATCGAGGCGCGAGCCTGACCGGACAGGCACCCTCCACCACCGGCGGCTCGCCGCAGCAGAACGTCCCGGCAGCCTCGGCGCCCGGCACGACGCGCGCTGCAGCAGAGGCCTTCACCGACGCGCCGCCGGCCGTGCCCGCAAAGCTCCAGGGCCTCGACCTCGGTCCGGCCTGCGGGCAATGCGGGGGAATGATGCAGCGCACGGGCTCCTGCTACACGTGCTCGAGCTGCGGAAACAACACCGGTTGCGGCTGAGTCGCAGGCTTCGAGTCGTTATCCTGATTCGCGATTCGGCGGCTGAGCTCGCCCCGGTAGGCCGTAGCTGCGGGGGCCAAACGGACGAGCTCACGGCCCCGCGACGACCGTAACCTCGCCCGAAAGGAACTCCATGTCTGACCTCGCTCGACGACTGCTTGCCCTGTTCGTCCTCTGCCTCGCGACCGTTGCGCTCGCTGCCTGCGGCGGCGGCGGAGAAGACGGCGGCGGCGAGGAGGAGGAAGGCGACGCGGGCGGCAGCCTCGAGGAGCCCTCAGAGGCCGTCCAGAGGCGGGTGACGATGACCGTGACGACGTTCCACAAGTCCTTTGCGGACGGCGACGGCGGCAACACCTGCGACGCACTGGGCGACGAGGGCGAGATGAAGCTGATGCGCATGGTGCGCGGGGCCACGGACTGCCCGGACGCGGTCAGCAAGCTCGAGAAGGCCCGCAACGACGCCAAGGTCCCGCCGATCAAGGTGACGAGCGTCATGGCGAACCGCAAGCGGGCGGAGGCCGAGCTCGAGCAGGGCGCACCCGTGAAGTTGGTGCTCAACGACAGGAAGTGGGAGATCACCGATCCGGGCGGCGCGCTCAACCAGCCGCAGGCCAAGCCGCAGGCGCAGTAGAGGGCGCGTCAGGGTGCGCGCGTCAGGGTGCGCACCGGCCCCGTCGGACGTCCGGGCC
>JBBSNQ010000164.1:0-4142 GCA_038232575.1 Solirubrobacterales bacterium
GAGATCCCGCCCGACGAGGCCGCGGCGCTGATCCAGGAGCGCCTGGCGCTCGAGCCGCTGCGCGCGAGCGCGAGGGCGACGACCCCCAGCCGCCGCTCGCGCCTCGCCGCTCGCGTGGTCGCGCCGCTACCCGGCCAGCGCGGCTACAACCCGTACCTCTCCGAGCTGCTCGACTGGAACGATCCGCCGATGTTCAAGAGCTTCCTGCGCCTCGACGTCTCGGCCGAGCGGCTGCGGATTCGCTGCTTCGCGGCGACCGGCTGCGCCGAGCACGAGCAGAACCCGCCGCTCGAGGACGAGGTGGAGATAGCGCTGTGAGCTCGCGGAATGCGACCGAGCGTCTGAGGGCAGCTGCGGAAGCGGCGAGGGCGGCCGAGGGACGCGGTGACGCTCACACGGCGAACGAGGCCTGGCGTCGCTACCGGCTGATCGAGGATACGACGCGGGACCCGGACGAGCTCCTGGCGGAGGGGATCGCCCTCAGCCGGGCTGCGCAGCGCATCGCGAACGAGGACGAGTGACCGACTTCGGCCGCCTGCTGGCGGATCTGAACGAGGCGGCGATCCACTACGTGGTGATCGGCGGCATCGCACTGATCCGCCATGGCGTCGTGCGCGCGACGAGGGACGTCGACATCGTGATCGCCACGAGCGATATCGACCGGCTTCGTTCCCTGGTCGAGCGCTGGCAGGCGACGCGGCCCGACGGCTCACCCTTGACAGGCGACGAGATCCGCGCTGACCGGTCTATTCACCTCAGTACCCCGCACGGGTTCCTCGATGTGATGCCGGCGCCGAGCGATGCGCTCAGCTTCGAGAGCCTCGATGCCCGTGCGGAGACCCGACGCGTCGAGGGCACGCCGGCCCGAATCTGCTCGCTCGACGACCTCGTCGCCCTCAAGCGCCTCGCGGGGAGAGGGCGCGATCTCGCCGACCTAGAGGAGCTTGAGGCCGCGCACGGAGGGCTGCCGGAGAGCGGCAGGTAACCGGCGCGAGACCTGCCAGCAGGGCTCAGGCGGTGGAGGTGAGCTCGTCGAGGTGCGTAGCCGGGATCGCGGCGTCGTCGCAGGCTCGAAGCAGTCGCCGATCGACGGTCAGCAACGGAGACTCGAATGCCTCGGCGGCGGCCGCGTACGCGGCGTCGTAGGCGGTCATCGCCTCGCGCAGAGACCAGATTCGGCGCATGCGCGGGGCCGTCGCGTCGAGGACGAGGTCGAGCCTGCCCAGCCACTCGATGGCCGCCAGTCCGTGCTCGGCCGCCAGCGCACCTCGCTGGCTGAGGCGTTGAACGGCGGTGATCGCCTCGACCAGCCCGTGCGCAGCGGACACGAGCACGAGCTTGGGTGAGGCGACGTAGCGCGAGAGCAGGGCGTCCGCGCCGGTCCGGTGCCGCCCCGCGACGACGAGCTCGACGAGCACCGACGCGTCGGTGACGAGCAGATCGGGCTCAGCGGTCCGCGGCAGGGCGATCCTCGCGGATCAGCTCGGCGAGATCGAGATCGACGGGCTGTCGCTGCTGACGCATCTCGTCGATGAGCCGCGCACGCTCGAGCTGATCGAGACCCAGACCGCGTCGGAGGGCCTCGATCGAGCGGCGGTTCTTCGACACGCCGCGCGCCCTCGCGTCCGCTGCCAGCGCGGCATCGACCTCCGGCGGGACGTTGCGCAGATGCAGCGTGGCCACGGCGACCACGATAGCTTAAGTGGCTGCATTGTGCTATCAGCGAGTGCCGCAACGATCGCTGAGAGCCGACCCGCCCTCCCGAAGTCGCCGGAGGCGACTCGTCTGACCAACTCGACGTCACCGCCTACGTCCTGCTTGCCCCAGGCGACGCCGTTGCGCTCGAGGAAGCGGATCGTGACCGCGAGCCCTGCGCGCTTGTTTCCATCCGGGAGCGGATGGTTGCGAACGAGGCGCTCGAGCAGCACGGCGGCCTTCAGCTCGAGGTCGGGTAGGCATCCTGGTCACCGAAGCCGGCGAAGGGGGCCGCGAGCGCGGACTCCGCTAGCGTGAGCCCAGGTAGACCCTCGAGCTGCCGGTAGCTGAGACCGAGAATCGCGGCGGCCGCGCCGACGTAGTCCTCGCGCTCAGGACGCCACACCTGTCGCCCGCTTACTGGGCGAGTTCGTCGAACGTCTGCCGGTGACGCTCGACGATGCGCCGGGTCTCGACTTCCGCCTCACGACGGGGATCGATCTGATCGTCGCCCCCGTCCGGCCGGAGCACGAGCGTCCCGTCGTCGCGCTGCTCCTCGACGACGTAGGAGCCGGCGATGTACGGCTCCGTCAGGGTGACCTTGGTCTGGTCGGGCATCGTCGGTTCGGATTCTGGCAGGCGATTGGGGGCGAGACGGTCGTCCGCGGCTCCCGCGAGTCTTGCCCCTCTTGCGGCCTGCACGTCTCCTCACGCGGAAGGGCGCTCGCAACAACCTAGCGTGGCCGTCCGTCGCGAAGCGGATGATGGGACTCGAACCCACGACCTTCTGCATGGCAAGCAGACGCTCTAGCCAACTGAGCTACATCCGCACGGCGCAGCGATTGTAGCCGTGGACGATCGGGCAACGACCGGCCGGAGGCCGGGAGATCAGCCTACCTCCGCGACCTCGACCGTCGAGGTGGCGACTCGGGCGAGCCCCGTGTGAGCGTGACCATCTTGGCGACGCGGATCTCGGCAAGCAACCCCGCGACGTGTGAAACTGCGGGCTCGTCGCCTCGAAGCAGCGCCAGCACCGCCGATGCGTCGACGACGATCATCGCCGGTCGCGGTCCTCGCGAACCAGATCGGACGAGGTCGCGCTCGCGCCCAGTGGCTGCCGGCTCGCGATCCGCTCGACGACCTCCTCGAGCGATGGGCGTGCGAGATCGGCCTGGACGAGGCGCAGGACATAGCCCGACAGCGTGACGCCGTCCCTGGTGGCCCGCACGCGGAGCTCGCGGTGGAGCTCCTCCGGGACGTCTCGGATCTGGATCATGGGAGACATGCTCAACGCATTATCGCGTGCGAAGACCATGCGCACGCCCCAAGACGCCCAGCGTCGGCTCTCCTTGGCAGGCCGTGCGCGCGTCTGCGACCATGGGCGCAGTGGCGATCTCGGTCACGCACTTCTCGGATCCGGGCTGCCCGTTCGGCTACTCGGCGAGCCCGGCGCTCGCCGAGCTCGGTTGGCGCTACGGCGCCCAGCTCGAGTGGCGCTTCGTGACGATCGGCCTGACCGAGACGGCGGAGCAGTACCTCGAGCGCGGCTACACGCCCGCCACGATGGCGAACGTCGGCCGCGCCTTTCGCCGCTACGGGATGCCCTTCGCAGCCGCACCCAAGGCGCGCGTCTTCGCCACCGGCCGCGCGTGCCGGGCGATCGTCGCGACGCGGCTCCAGGATCCCGAGCGCGAGTACCTTGCTTTCCGCGCGCTGCAGCTCGGCTGGTTCACGACCCCGCTCGTGCTCGACGATGACGCGCAGATCGCGGCGGCGCTCGGTCGCGTCGAAGGGCTCGACGTCGATGCCGTGGTCGGAGCGCTCGACAGCGAGGAGGTCGAGCGCGCCTACCAGGCCGACCGCGCCGAGGCGCGCAGCGCGGCCGGGACCCCGACCGAGCTCCAGGGCAAGTCCGCGACCACCGACGGCCCTGTGCGCTACACGGCCCCTTCGCTCATATTCTCGACGGGTGAGCGCAGCCTCGAGGCAGGCGGCTTCCAGCCCGTCGAGGCCTACGACGTCCTGGTCGCCAACCTCGACCCGACGCTCGAGCGCCGGCCAGCGCCGGAGGATCCGCTCGACGCGCTCGCGGCCTTCCCATACGGTCTCGTCACCCAGGAGGTCGCCGCGATCATGGCCGAGGGCAACGACGCGCCCGACAGCGATCACGCCGAGGGGGCGCTGATCGACCTCGTCGCCTCGGGCCGCGCGGTCCGCGAGGGAGCCGGGGACGACGCGGTCTGGAGCGTCGCTCGAGAGCCCACGCAGGCGGCCGTGCGCGCAGCTGCCTGACCCGCCGAGACGCGGGTTCACCCAGCTCCGGTTCAGCACCCACGACCACACGGCACGAGCATCCGGCTCGAGCTGCGCGCGCTCGTGGCCACGCCGCCGAGCCTCCCCGAGGCTCGCTAGGCTGGACCTTCGTGGCGACGTGGCGGAGTGGTTAC
>JBBSNQ010000165.1:0-4134 GCA_038232575.1 Solirubrobacterales bacterium
GACGCGAGCTTCTTCGCGCGCGCCGTGATCGCTCTGCTCGACGCGCTCGGGATCGAGCGCGCCCACATCGTCGGCAACAGCATGGGCGGCCGGGCGGCGCTCGAGGTCGGGCTGCAGGCCCCCGAGCGCGTCGGGCGGCTCGCGCTCCTGTGCTCGGCGCTCGCGTGGCGGCGTGAGCGCCGCTGGGCCCCGCTCGTGCGCGCGATCCGTCCCGAGCTCGGGCTGCTACAGCTCACCCCCCGCGGACCGACCAAGGCGCTCGTGCGCCGCCTGGTCGTGGGCGCCGCCAACGACAACTGGGCGGCGTCGGGCGTCGACGAGTTCCTGCGCGCCTACCTCACCTCCCGCGGCCGCGCGGCGTTCTACGCCTCGGCACGGCAGATCTACCTCGAGGAGGCCGACGGCGAGAATGGCTTCTGGTCGCGGCTCGAGGGCCTCGAGCCGGACCCGCTGTTCGTCTGGGGCGTGCAGGACACGCTCGTGCCGATCGCCTTCAAGCGCCATGTCGGCGCAGCGCTTCCGGAGGCCCGCCACCTGACGCTCGACTGCGGCCACGTCCCGCAGCTCGAGCGCCCGCAGGAGACCCACGCCGCGATCGACGAGTTCTTCGCGGGCGGCGCGCCGGGCGAAGCCGGGCCGGGCCGCGAGCGGGCGACTACCGCGGCGTTAGCGGAAGACGCCCGTGTGGCCTAGCGAGTAGCGCCCGGGCTGCGGGAAGATGGCGAGCCCGTGCGGGCCCTGACCGACCGCGATCCGCGCGCGCAGCTTGCCGCTGCGGGTATCGATCGCGTAGACCTCGCCGTGGTAGCGACCGGTCAGCCAGAGCGTCTTGCCGTCGGCCGAGACGCCCCCCATGTCGGGGCTCGCGGCGCCCGGCAGGCGCCAGGTCTTGAGCACCTTGCGCGTAGCGAACGAGAGCACCGATACCGACCCCGCCGTGACAGCGCTCGATCCATCGCCGCGGTTGGTGACGTAGAGATGGCGCGAGTCGCGGCTTGGGTAGAGGCCGTGGGCGCCCGCCCCGGTGCGCACGAAGCCGCGCTTGCGGAAGCTGCGCGCGTCGATCAGGTAGACGCCGCCGCGCGTGAGGTCGGCGATGTAGAAGACGCGCCCGTCGGGTGAGAGCTTGACGTCCTGGGGCTTTGCCCCCTGCCGCAGCTGGATCTGCTCGACGACCTTGCGGCGCTCAACGTCGACCTTGATCATCTCGCCCGAGAACTCGCAACTCGCGAGCATGTAGCGACCGTCCGCGGTGTAGTCGAGGTGGTCGACGCCCGCGCACGGAACGGTCAGCGAGTCGCGCAGCTTCATCGTGTCGGGGTCGCGGAAGTCGAGCCGCCGCAGACGCTCGGCCACCACGACCGCGTAGCGGCCGTCGGGCGTGTAGTAGAGGTTGTAGGGGTCCTCGACTGGGACGGACTTGCCGGCGCGCTTGCCGGTCTTCGGATCGATCGGCGTGAGCGTGTTGCCCGCGGTGTTGTCGACCCACAGCTTCTTCATGTCGTAGGACGGTGTGACGTGGTGGGGCAGCGCGTCGACCGCGAAGTTATCGACGACCTTGCGCTTCTTCGGATCGATCACGTCGACGGTGTTGCTCTGGCTGTTCGGCACGTAGATCCGCTCGGGGAAGTCGCGCACGACCGGGCTCAGCATCCCCGCGCGCGTGGCCGCGTAGATGTCGCGCGGCTCGGTCGGCTCGCGCTTGCCGCCCGCGGCCACCCCTTCGCCCTTGCGTGTGAGCTCCTCCGCGGCCAGCTCGCCGGCGCCGCTCGGCTCGTCGCGGAAGCCGACCAGCAGCGCCCCGCCCGCGACGCACGCGGCCAGGCACGCGCCGAGGATTGCGAGACGCCCGCGCCCCGCCGTCCTGCGCGCCCGGCCGGCTGGCCCGCGCCCCCGGCCGGCGCCGATCACCGAGGATCCGGTCGCCGACGAGCCGTCTGCGCGGCGCCCCGGGCCTTCAGCCCGCTTCGCACTCCGCGCGCGTGCGCGCGCGGTGGCGCGGCTGCGCGGCGTCGAGGCCTCGCTCCGCGTGAGCCGCGAGGATCCGAGTCCACTCCTTTGGCTGCCTTTTCCCCGCTTGCGACGCATAATCGCGCCAGTCTAGAGGGGAATGGCGAGCCGGTCGAGCCCGGCGTCTGCCGCTGCCGAGCTAGCGACCGCCCTCCCTCGCGTCGATCGAGAGCAGGTCGCCGCGCGGCTCGTGATCGACCTGCAGCGTCGTGTGCTCGATGCCGAAGCGCTCCTCGAGCAGCCGCTCGAGGTCGCGGCGGTGCTTGTGGCAGTCGCAGCCGGACTTGACGAGCACGTGCGCCGAGAGCGCGGGGAAGCCCGAGGTCACCTCCCACACGTGCAGGTCGTGGACGTTGACGACGTGGCGATGCCCGGCGAGCGTCTGGCCGATCTCCTGCGGGTCGAGCGAGGCGGGCGCGGCCTCGAGCAGGATCCGCCCTGAGTCGCGCAGCAGGCCCCAGGCGGCTTTGAGCATGATCGCGGCGACGAGCAGCGCGGCGATGCCGTCGGCGCGGGCAAAGCCCGTCGTCAGGATCACGACGCCTGCGATCGCGGTGGCGATGAACGCGAACAGGTCGGTGAGGATGTGCTGGAAGGCGCCCTCGACGTTGAGGCTCTGGCGGTTTGCCCTCGACAGAGTCCAGGTCGCCGCCAGGTTCACCGCGATCCCGACGATCGCCACGATCAGCACCGCCGCGCCCGCGACCTCCGGCGGCTCGATCAGCCGCCGGATGCCCTCGTAGACGATGAAGGCCGCGACGGCCACGAGCGTGACCCCGTTGAGCTGGGCGGAGAGGATCTCGGCGCGCTTCAAACCGAAGGTGTAGCCGCCGCTCGGCGGCCGCGCGGCCAGCCGGATCGCGACGAGCGCGAAGCCGATCGCGCCGGCGTCGCTCAGCATGTGGCCCGCGTCCGAGAGCAGCGCGAGCGACGAGGCGAGGATGCCGACGACGACCTCGACCGCCATGAACGCGACGATCAGCCCGAGCGCGATCGCGAGCTTGCCGCGATCGGCGTCGGCCGAGACGCCGTGCGAGTGGCCTGCGTGCTCGTGCGCCATCGCGCCCCTCAGGTGAGCAGTGTCAGATCGACGCCCGACATGCCCTCGAAGCCGTGGTCGCGCGTGTACAAGGGCAGCCCGTGCGCGACGGCGGTCGCAGCGATCAGCGCATCCGCGACCTTTGGCCGCCGACCCCGCTCGCGAGCGTCGGCGACAAGCGCGGCGAAGCTGCGGGCGACCACATCGTCGATCGCGATCGGGTCGAACTCCCGCTCTACCTCTGCAACGGCGCCGAGCCGGCGAGCGCGCGTCGCCGGCGTCGCGGCGAGCAGCACGCCCAGGTGCATCTCCGCCAGCGTCATCGCCGAGATCGCGACCTCCTCCGGAAGCTCCTGCTCAGCCCCCTCACCACGCGCGATCAACACCGACGTATCGATCAGACCGCGGCTCATTCGAGCTCGTCGATCCTCTGGCCGAGCGCGTCATCGATATCGCGACCGAGATCCGGGTCCGGCGGCTGCCGTTCGAGCATGCGCTCAACCGCCGCGCGGGGGACGAAGCGCCGCGCCCGCCGGTCGGAAGTGGGCACGAGATCCGCGACTGGACGGCCACGAACGGTCACGCGAATCGCCCGGCCGCCCTCAACCTCGCGCAGTACCTCGGCGACCCTGTTGCGGAGCTCGCGTTGGGGAATCTCGCGGATCGGTTCCTGCATCACGTAGTACGACCGTAGCATGATCTGCTACGTACCGCCCCGATCATCCGCGCGGGCTCCGAGCGCTCCCGGTCACCTCAAGCAGCCGGTCTCACCCGGGCCGATCCACCGTGTAGGCGGTGAGGTCCTTGGGCGTGCCCTTGGCCCTCATGCGCCGTCGCTTGACCTTCAGCTCGTCGCTGTCCAGTAGTCCGAGCGCGCGATCGGAGACGAGGATCTCCTCGCCGTCGGCGGCCTCGAGCAGCCGGGCCGCGACGTTGACGTCGACGCCCACGTAGTCGCCGCCGAGCTCCCGTGGCTGGCCGACGTGGATGCTCGCCCGCAGCTGCGGGCTGTAGTCCTCGAGCTCGATCTCGCCGACGCGTCCGCGCGCGTCGAGGAGCGCGTCGAGCGCAGGCTGCGGCGCCTC
>JBBSNQ010000166.1:0-4124 GCA_038232575.1 Solirubrobacterales bacterium
GCCGCCGCGCGGGTTCGCCGTCAGCCCGACGGCCGTGCTGGCGGGAGTCACCTGGGGTATCACCGCCTTGTTGAGGACCGGGATCGAGATCGCGCTCGCGCCCGAGTCGAGCTCGCCGATGTAGCCGATCGTCGAAGGGTCCGCCGCGGCGCGGCGCGCGTTGTCCCAGGTGGCGGAAGGGTCCCAGCGATTGCGCTGTCCGGTCGCGTCGTCGAGCGGCCGGTAGCGGACCTCGAGCTGGCCGACGCTGCCGTCGTGCTGGTCGAGAGCGAGCTCGATACCGCGCTCGATCGCCTCCGTGCGCTCCCTCTGCGCGCCGTGCCTCGGCAGGCTCGAGTAGATCGTCAGCACGTCGCCGCGCGCGCGTGTGGTGGGGGCGTCCTGCCGATCGGCGCTCCCGGCGCGCTCCTCCGAGGAGCAGGACGCGCCGAGGAAGAGTGCCCCGAGGACAAGCGCCCCGAGAGCGACGCATAGCACCACGAGCTTCCTCATAGTCAGGTCACCTTGACAGGAGAATCGCCTCGCCGAGCCATGTGAGCGATATTTTCCCAAGCGTGCGCATCGGGATCCTGACCGGGGGCGGCGACTGTCCCGGACTGAACGCCGTCATCCGCGCGGTCGTGCGCAGGGGGATAGACGGCCTCGGCCACACGATCGTCGGCTTTCACGACGGCTGGCGCGGGCCGCTCGAGAGCGCCCACGAGGAGCTCACGATCGAGTCGATCCGCGGGATCCTCCCACGCGGCGGGACGATCCTCGGCTCCTCGCGAACCAATCCGCTCAAGGCCGATCGGGGCATCGAGCGGATCCGGGAGAACCTCGACCGGCTCGAGGTCGACGGGCTGATCGCCGTCGGCGGCGAGGACACGCTCGGCGCCGCCGCGGCGCTCCACGACGCGGGGGTGCCGGTGCTCGGGGTGCCGAAGACGATCGACAACGACATCGGCGGCACCGATATGACGTTCGGCTTCAATACGGCCGTCCATGTCGCGGCGGAGGCGATCGACCGGCTGCACACGACCGCCGAGAGCCACAACCGGGTGCTGATCGTCGAGGTGATGGGCCGCCACGCGGGCTGGATCGCGCTGCATGCGGGCATGGCCGGCGGGGCCGACGTGATCCTGATCCCCGAGCGCCCGTTCGACATGGACGAGGTCGCGCGGCTGCTGCGCCGCCGCCACGAGCGCGGGCGCTACTTCTCGATCGTCGTCGTCGCCGAGGGCGCGGCGCCCGCCGGCGGCGAGCTCGAGGCCGACGACCGCGGCACCGACGAGTTCGGGCACGCCCGCCTGGGTGGCATCGGCCAGCGCCTCGAGCGCGAGATCGAGCAGCGCACCGGATTCGAGACCCGCACCACGGTGCTCGGCCACATCCAGCGCGGCGGCACCCCGACCGCCTTCGACCGGGTGCTCGCGACGCGGCTCGGGCTAGCCGCCATCGATGCGGCCTCCGAGCGGCGCTGGGGGTCGATGGCCGCGCTGCGCTCGACGCGCATCGAGCTCGTCTCGTTGGCGGAGGCCGTCGCCGAGCTGCGGACGGTACCGCCCGCGGAATACGAGGCGGCGCAGGCCTTCTTCGGCTCGCGCGAGCGCCCTGACGATGGAATCCGGAGCGGCACCCACGCAGCGCGGTCCTTCGCGCGGCCCGGCGAGCCGCGCGCGGCTCGCGGACACACGCGCCGCGCGGTTGGCCGCAGGCCATCCGGCGCGTGTCGCGCTCGGGCTCGTGGTGCTGCTCGGCCTCGTCCTGGCCGCGCTCTACGGGCTCCGAGACGTCGCCCAGACCGGCCTCAACGGGCTCGCGCTCGGCTCGATCTACGCGCTCGGCGCGGTCGGGCTCACGCTCGTCTACGGGATCCTCAAGCTCGTCAACTTCTCACACGGCGAGCTGCTGACGTTCGGGGCCTACGTGGCGTATCTCCTGAACGTCACGCTCGGCTTGCCGCTCGTGCTCGGAGCGGCAGCGGCCATCGTAAGCACGGCCGCTCTCGGCGTCGCGTTCGAGCGCTCGATGTGGGGTCCGATGCGCGCCCGCGGCGCCGGCCTGCTCCAGCTGCTCTTGATGTCGATCGGGCTCGCCTTCCTGATCCGCTACGGGATCCAGCTGGTCGCCGGATCGCAGATTCGCCAGCTCGAGGTCGACCGCACGGCGACGGTGTCGCTCGGCGGCGGCGTCTCGCTCGGTCAGACCGAGCTCGTGACGATCGTCGTCGGCTTCCTGGTGCTCGTTGCCATCGGCCTCGTGCTCAAGCTCACGCTGCTCGGCAAGCGCATGCGCGCACTCGCCGACGACCTCGAGCTTGCCGAGACGGCCGGCATCGACACATCGCGCGTCGTCCTCTACACGTGGCTGTTCGCGGGAGGATGCGCCGGCCTCGCGGGCGTGCTCGCCGGCGCGGTGACCGACGTGCGGCCCGAGCTCGGTTTTGGATTGCTGCTCGCGATCTTCGCGGCGACCATCCTCGGGGGCATCGGCGACGCCTTCGGCGCGCTCGCGGCCGGGCTCGTGCTCGGGCTCGTGATCGAGTGGTCGACGCTGTTCATAGACTTCCGCTACAAGCTCGCCGTCGGCTTCGTCGTCCTGATCCTCGTGCTGGTCGTGCGGCCGCAGGGGATCTTCGGCAGCGCGCGGGCGGTCTGATGACGCCGCTCGCGGTCGATATGGCGCCGCTCGCTGTCGTTCTCGGGGCGCTCTGGGACGCGAGCTTCTGGATCGGGATCGTCGGCGTCACGGCGGGCATCTACGCGCTGTTCGCTCTCGGCCTGCAGCTGAACGTCGGCTACACCGGCATCGTCAACTTCGGCCAGGCGGGCTTCATGGCGATCGGCGCCTACTCGATGGGGATCCTGGTCGTCAAGGCCGGGCTCTCCTTCTGGCTCGCGATGCCGGTGGCGATCGCGATCACGATGGCCTTCGGGGTGCTGATCGGCTTGCCCGCGCTGCGCCTGCGCGCCGACTACCTCGCGATCGCGACGCTCGCGTCCGCCGAGATCGTCCGGCTCTTCGCCCAGAACGCGCGCGGCCTGACGGGCGGCAACCAGGGGCTCGCGTGCGGTCCGTCGGGCGCCTGCTACGACGACGCCTGGCGCGGGATCGAGCTCGCGGTAGACGGCTGGTTGCGCGCGCTCGGGTGGAGCAACCCGGAGCCGCTGCTGCCGCTGTTCGTCGCCGTGTGGGTGACGGTCGCGCTCGCGATCGCCGCTCTGACGCTCGTGCAGCGCACGCCCTGGGGCAGGGTGCTGCGGGCGATCCGCGAGGACGAGGACGCCGCCCGCGCGCTCGGCAAGAACGCCTTCGCCTACAAGCTCCAGTCGCTCGCGATCAGCTCCGCGCTGGCCGCACTCGCCGGCTTCTTCCTCGCGCTCAACCTGAACACGATCGCCCCCGCGCAGTTCGAGCCGCTCTTCACCTTCATCGGCTACGGCGTGCTGGTGCTCGGCGGCCTCGCGAGCTACCCCGGCGTCGCAGTCGGCGCGATCGTGATGTGGACGCTGATCGAGGGGACCCGCTACATCGGCCTGCCGATCGGCGCCGAGCAGCAGGCGGCGCTGCGGTTCATGATCGTCGGGCTCGTGCTGATCCTGCTGATGGCCTTCCGCCCGCAGGGTGTGGCGGGCAAGCGCGAGGAGATGGTCCTTGGCGACTGAGGCGCCCGAGCCGGCGCGCGGGGGAACACCGCTGCGCCCCGGCACGCCGATGCTCGCGGTCAGCGAGCTTGCGAAGCGCTTCGGCGGCATCCAGGCCGTCGAATCGGCGAGCTTCGAGGTCGCGGCCGGCTCGATCACCGCGCTGATCGGCCCGAACGGGGCCGGCAAGACGACGCTCTTCAACGTGCTGAGCGGCTTTGAGCGAGGCGATCGCGGCTCCGTGGCGCTCGCGGGACAGGAGGTGCTCGGGCGACCGCCGCACCGGCTGGCGCGGCTCGGGATGGTGCGGACCTTTCAGATCACGAAGGCCCTTGCGCGCATGCCCGTGCTCGACAACCTGATGCTCGCTGCGCCCGACCAGCCGGGCGAGGCGCTCCGCCACGCGCTGCTTCGCCCGCGCGCGTGCCGCCGGCGCGAGCGCGAGGTGCGCACGCAGGCGCTCGAGCTGCTCGAGACCTTCGACCTCGCCGGGCAGGC
>JBBSNQ010000167.1:0-4121 GCA_038232575.1 Solirubrobacterales bacterium
AGGGCCCTCGTCGGGCGGCACGAGCCTGGCGACCGGACGATCGCGGACGGTGACGGTGAACGTCGCGCCCCGTTCGACCTCACGCAGGACCGAGCTGACGTTGTTGCGCAGCTCACGCTGCGGGATCCTTCGATCGGCCATACTGCTACGCAGCGTAGCACTCGCTTCCGGGCATCCTGCGCCGCGCGGCGCCGAGACCCGGTGCGATGAGCCGCTACTCCGGGTCACGCTGAGAGAGCAGCCCCAGGAAGTCCGCCGGGCTGTAGACCGGAAGCTCGTCCGCGAAGGCGAGCAGGTGCTTGTCGCCCGAAACGAGCGCGGCGCCGCGATCCAGGCTGAGCGCGAGGAGGTAGTCCTCGCCCGGATCCTCGGAGCGGATCGGCAGCGGCTGGGCGGGGTCTGCCGCGGTCTCCGCCTCGGCCGTCAAGAAGGCGACCAGTCGATCGCCGTCCCCAGGAGGGGTCAGGCGGGCGAGCTTTGGATACCCGAACGCTCGCTCGAGGTCCGCCAAGAGGGAAGGCGAAACCACCAGCTCAAACTCGCCCAGGCGCCATTGCCGCATGAGCTCTGCGGGCGCGCCACGGGCGGACAGCGCCGCTGAGATCAACACGTTCGGATCGAATACCGCCCGCAACGGCTACGCCGGGCGCGTGCGGTGCTGAGCCTCGACCGCGAGCCCCGTCGCTTCCTCCTCGGGGAGGTCGTTGCGCTCCCACCTGCGCTCGAACACGTCGAGCTCGAGCCCCCGCCTAACGGCATCCTCGATGACCTGGCTGTCCCCCCTGCCGCTGCGTGCGGCACGGACGCGAACCGCCCGCAACACCGACTCATCGATGGTGAGAGTCGTTCGCACCTTTGCCATACCGGCACCATAGCATCATGATGTTCACGCATCGCCACGGAGCTGGGTCGGCACGACCCGTCACCACGGCCGCCGGAGCTTGGGAAACATCGGGAAGTGGCGAACATTGAGCGTCCAGAGGTCGAGCCCGTAGACGCGCGCCGACGCCGCGACGCAGTAGTCGACCGCGTCGATGCCGGAGTGGCTGCGACCGTAGCGCCGAGCCAGCCCGTCCGCTTCATCGGCCACCACCTGCTCGACCGGCAGCCAGCGGACCGCCGCCGTGAGGGCTTGCGTGGCGCGCAGCTCTTCCGGGCGCATGCCGATGAAGAGCTCGACGCGCGTGAGAACGGAGGCCGCCACCGCCTCCCCTCCCTCGAGCACCGGGCGAAGTAGGCGCTGGGCCTGCTCGACTCCGCGCAGATAATCAACCAGTACCGACGTGTCCGTCAGCACCCTCACGCAGCGCCGCCGAGACGCCTCGCGCTACCCGACCGGATCCGCTCGACGTACGCGGCACCATCCTCCTGGCGATCCTTCCAGGCGCCGAAGGCGCCATCGAACAGCCGCAGACGCTCAGCGTCCGACAGTTCCCCATAGCGCTCATCCACCGCGCGGCGAATCAGCTCCGCGAGCGAGCACCCAGCCCTCGCCGCCTCATCCCGCAGACGCGCGTGCTGCGCCTCACTCAGCATGATCTGCGTCCGCCGCATAGTGATGTAACTCTACATCACTCACTCCTCAACCGGGGACGGGTCCGCGGCGGTCACGAGCCGCGTCTAGCCATCCCCGCACCACGCACGGGCACGGCCGGCGCCCTCGTCTGGCGAGCCTCGGTCATGCGCGGGAGCGTGTCCCGACCGATGTCGTGGGCGCAGGCGAAACGCGAAGCGCGTCCGGTGCGACGACGGTGCGCTCCTCCTCGTCGCTCAAGGCGGCGTGACTACGCGGAGCTTCGCCACCCGGTCGAAGTGCCTGCGGTTGCGCGACGCGAGCGGGATGCCGTGTGTGAGCGCCGTCGCGGCGATGAGCGCGTCGGGCGTGGCGATGCCTGTCCTGCGTCGCGTCGCTCCGGCGACCTCGGCGATCGTCCCATCGACGGGCAACTCGATCATTGCCCCCAAGAGGCGTCGCAGCCGCTCGGGTTCGTCGCGGCCGGCAAACAGCTCGCAGCGCGATACCACCGAGACGCCCAGAAGGCGGCCAGTGGCGCGCAGGCGGCGCTGGCCGCGCAGGTGGTCGATTAGAACGTCTGTGTCGAGGAGGAGCTCAGCCGTAGCCACGGTCCCACTCGCTGCGGGCGGGCACCTCGAGGTGGGGCATCGAGCCGAAGGTCTCCTCGAGCACGGCATCGACGTCGGGTGCCGCCGCCGCCGCGGTGTACGCATCGACTGCCTCGCGCACGACCGCGGCGAGCGTCTTTCCCTCGCGTTCAGCCAGGGTGTCGATCCGACGCCGCTGCTCCGCTGTGAAGTAGACCTGGGTGCGTGTCGACATACATCACAATATACAGCACGAGGCCCACGGATGCCCATCCGCTAACGGTCCCGCGGAATCGCGCCAGCGCTGGCCGGAGAGGTACTCAGCTCGACTTCGACCTAGCGCACGAACAGGCGCACGTTGCGGTCGCGGGCGCTCCCCACGTTCCCCTGCGGCCGCCCACCCTGCGCGTCGAGGAACGCGAGCTCGCGCGAGACATCCGCGAGCGGACCCGGAGCGGTGTCGAGCATCCAGGTCTCGATTGCCACGCCGCCGCCCGCGGTCTCCCTGAACCGCAGCATGCGCGCCTGCTGGGGATAGTCGGTGAGCGAAGGCGTCGCGATCAGCCAGTAGCCGCCACCGGCCGAGCGCCGCGGCTCGATCGAGCTGCGGTGGGTGTGCCCCCAGAGCGCGGCGATCACCTGCGGCGAGCGGTCGAGCGCGGCGAGCACCGCCTGCCCGCCCTCGGTCCGCGTGAGCGGCTGGTGCGAGGCGACGATCACCCGCCGGCGTCCGGCCCGTTCGAGCTCTGTCCGCAGCCACGCGAGCTGCTCCGGCCCGATGCGCCCCTCCGCGCCGCCGTCCCGACGCTCGGCGTCGAGCACGATCACCCGCAGCCGGCGGCCGACGTCGAAGCCGTAGTCGAGCCGCTCGCCCGAGCCGCCACTGCCGCTGGCGCGCCGCAGGCGCTCGAGCACCGCCGAGGCGCCCAGGTAGCGCCGCGCCGGGTCGGCGGGAATTGGGACCGTCCGACCCGGGAAGCCCTGCGCGAGCAGGCGCTCGAGGTCCTCCTCCGTGCGCGGACGCTCGACGTCGGGGTCGAGCTCGGCCGGCGCCCGGTCGCCGACCGCGAGCCGCTCGAGCACCGGCGAGGGCGGCGCCACCCCACCGACCAGCAGATCGTGGTTGCCGAGCACCGGAAACCACGGGGCGCGCAGCCCGGGCGAGCGAAACCGCCGCTGCGCGCGGTCGAGCAGGCCCGGGTGCCGCGGCGCGTCGACGTCGGGGCGGTAGATGAACGGGTCCGCGCTCGAGCGCGCCTGCGGCCCGTCGTAGCCGGGAGCGCCGCTGTCGGGATCGACCGCGCCGCCCTCGACCACGGCGAGCGCCTGGTCGAGCTCGTTCTGCTGGGGCTCGTCGACGAGGTCGCCGGTGACGAGCACGGCCTGCGGGCGCGCGGCGTTGACCGACTCGACCGCCGCCGCCAGCACCTGCGGCGAGAGCGCCTCCTGGGGGCGGAAGGTCGAGGTGAAGGGATCGCCGGCGCGGTCGAGCAGGAACGCGCGCGCCGGGGACTCCTCGTCGCGCACGTGCGCGTCGGAGATCTGCGCGAGCGTCGCGATCGTCTTGCCGACGCGCGCCCGCGGAGCGAGCTCGGTGCGTGCGCGCAGCCGCTCGCCGGGCGCGCGCTCGAGCACCCCGTCGCCGTCTGAGTCGCGGAAGGTCCGGGCGAGCGTCGAGCCGGTGGCCGTGGCCACGTCCGCCGCCGCGTCCGCGCCGGCACCGCCGCCCCGCTCCTCGCTCCCCCCGCTGCCCGCGGCGATCGCAGCGACTAGCACCGCGATCGCGGCGACCGCGAGGCCGGCGATGAACCGCCTGCGTCGCATCAGCTCCTCCTCAGGCCCTGGGCGATCGGCTCGCGCTCGACCCGCGCGGCGACCCAGAGCGCGGCCGCGCTCGTGAGCGCCCCCAGCCCAACGACCACGAGCACCACCTCGCCCGCACCCGCGGCGAGCGGCAGCGTCGCGTAGTCCGCCGCGAGTCGAGCGACCCCCGGGCCCAGCACGTAGCGCTCGGCCAC
>JBBSNQ010000168.1:0-4093 GCA_038232575.1 Solirubrobacterales bacterium
CGCAAAGACGAGCGACGGTTCGGACTTGGACTTCGACCGCAGCTCCCGTCGCGGGCTCTGCGGTCGTGCACGCTGTTGAGTTTTCAAAGACCGGTGCGGGGGACGGGGATGCCGTCCCGGGCTTTTATCGCCCTCGGCCAAGAAAAAGGCCCCTCCGAGAGGAAAGGCCGGCCCCGCGCTTCTTCAGCGAAGGGCTACAGCCAGCGTCCGTCCCGGTGGATCTCTTCCACGGCCATGTAGTGCCGCTCAATATAGCACCCGGCGGAAGCGCCTGAACCGGCGCTTGCCGAGCGCCAGCACAAAACCGTCCAGACGCTCCGCCGGCAGGTCGAGCTCGCCGCCGTCGAGGACCGTTCCGTCGAGGCGCACGCCTCCCTGTGCGAGCAGCCGCCGCGCCTCGGAGCGGCTCACGCCGAAGCCCTCGGCGATCAACGCGGGCAGATGCACCGGATCCTCGCCGGGGAGCGGCGCCTCCTCGATCTCATCGGGCGCGCGGCGCTCGACATGCAGGCGATCGAAGCGCTGCTCAGCGGCAGCGGCCTCCTCATCGCCGTGGAAGCGCGCGACGATCTCGCCGGCAAGCGCCCGCTTGAGCTCCACCGCGGCTCGCTCCGCCTCCGGTTCGCGATCGAGCAGCATGCGGTAGTAGTCGGGCATCGCCGCGTCCGGCAGGCGCATCAGCTTTCCAAACGCCTCGCCCGGCGATTCGGTCACGCCGACGTAGTTGTCGAGCGACTTCGACATTCTGCGCACGCCGTCGATTCCGGGCAGGATCGGCAGCGTGATCACCGCCTGCGGCTCGACGCCATACGACGCCTGCACCTCGCGCGCGAGCAGGAGGTTGAACTTCTGATCGGTCCCGCCGAGCTCGACGTCGGCCCGCACGGCGACCGAGTCGTAACCCTGCAGTAGGGGGTAGAGAAGCTCAAGGACGGAGATCGGCTCCGCGGCCGCGTAGCGGCGCGCGAAGTCGTCGCGCTCGAGCAGCTGGGCGACAGTGGTCGTGCGAGCGAGCCGAAACAGCCCATCCATGCCGAGCTCGAGCCACTCGCCGTTGCGGCGCACCTCCGTCCTCTCTGGATCGAGGATCTTGTGAGCCTGGCGCTGGAAGGTCTCGGCGTTGCGTTCGATCGTGGCTTCGTCGAGCTGCGGCCGGAGGGCTGAGCGGCCGCTCGGATCCCCGACGCGCGCCGTGTAGTCGCCGATGATCAGCACGACGAGATGCCCACGCTCCTGGAACTCGCGCAGCTTCTCGAGCACGACGGTGTGACCCAGATGTATGTCCGGAGCCGTGGGATCGATGCCGAGCTTCACACGCAACTCGCGACCGCTCGCGAGCTTCTGCTCGAGGCCCCCCTGCGGCAGGGCGTCGACGGCATTCCGGAGCAGAAAACGCGCGTCTGCGGCGCCCGGATTCATCACCCCGGCAATGCTAGACTGGCTTCCCCTCGCAGGAGGCCGTCGGGGTACGCCGTCGTTCTCCTGCCTGCCGCCTCGGCTGCTATCCGATCGGGGCGCACCGCGCCCGCCTTGAAGCACTGCTCCACCACACCGCCTTGAAGGGCTCCTCACCTCTAACCCGCAGGCCGCCGCGCGCGCGCAACGGGTCCGGCGCCACGCGCGAGGGATCCGGCGGCGCGCCAGAGGGATCCGACGCCACGCGCGACAGGTCCGGCTCCCGGCGCGAAGAGGCCGGCGCCACGCGCGAGAGGTCCGGCCCCCGGCGCGAAGAGGCCGGCGGCCGCAACGGTGGCCCGCGAGCCCGGGCCGGCGCCCGACGCGGCGAGCGGACCGCAGGCGGGCCTCGCGAGTCCGCACGCGCCCTGCCGAGCAACGGCGACGGCCGCACGCACCGTTCGAGCAACGGTGGGAGCCGCAACGGCGGCAGCGCCGCAGCGGCTATCCGCCGCGGCTCGCCGGAGCGCCGCCCGCGCCTGAAGAAGCTGCGACTGACCCTGATCTTCGCCGGTCTCTCGCTGCTCGCGGCCGTCTCGCTGGCATTCGGCATGATGATGGCCGTCGCCCGCGAGCTGCCCTCGCTCGAGAGCACGTCGGAGTACCAGGCCGCTCGCAACTCCGTGCTGATAGCCGACGACCCGGGCGGCACGCAGGTCGCCAAGCTGACAGGCCAGCGCAACCGGATCCTCGTCCGCGAGGGCGAGATCTCGCCCAATCTGCGCAACGCGGTAGTCGCGATGGAGGATCGGCGCTTCTACGAGCACGAGGGGGTCGACTACCGCGGCATCGCGCGTGCGCTGTGGAACGACCTGCTCGAGAAGCGGGCGGTACAGGGCGGGTCGACCGTCACCCAGCAGTTCGTCAAGAACGCGCTCGGTGCCCAGGGCGACCGTACCGTGTTCCAGAAGCTCCGCGAAGCTGCTCTCGCCTACCACCTCGAGCGCCTCTGGTCGAAGCCGAAGATCCTGACCCAGTACCTCAACAGCGTCTACTTCGGCAACGGCGCTTATGGCGTCGAGTCTGCGGTACGGACCTACTTCGGCAAGCGGCGCGCCAACCACGACCCGGACGCGCACGCGGCGCGCGAGGTCGCACCGCATGAAGCGGCACTGCTCACGGCGATGATCGCCTCGCCGTCGAGGTTCGATCCGATCCAGCGCCCGGAGGCCACCAAGGCTCGCCGGGATCTGGTGTTGAAGGCGATGCTCGACCAAGAGATGCTCGAGCCCGGGCAGTACGAGACCGCGCTCACGCAGGCGCTCCCTTCGGCCGACGAGGTGGAGCCTCCTCGTCCCGACTCGGACACGCCCCATTTCTCCACCTGGATCACGCAGCAGCTCGTCGAGCGCTATGGCTCGGGAGCGGTGTTCGGCGGCGGCCTCAAGATCAAGACGACGCTCGATCCCGCGCTCCAGCAGCGAGCCGAGCAGGCGATCGCCGGACGGCTCCAGGGGGTCGGGCCGAGCGCTTCGCTGGTCGCGATCGAGAACCGGACCGGGGAGGTCAAGGCGATGGTCGGCGGCTCCGATTACGCGGACCGGCCGTTCAACCTCGCGACGAACGCCCATCGCCAGCCCGGCTCGGCCTTCAAGCCCTTCACGTTGATCGCGGCGCTGCAGCAGGGCTACGGTCCGGGCAGCACGTTCTCCTCGCGCAAGAAGGTGCTGCAGGTCAAGGGGAGCGAGCCCTTCGAGGTGAACAACTACGAGGATCGGTACTCGGGCACGGCCTCGCTTGCCCAGGCGATCAGCCAGTCCGACAACTCGGTCTTCGCCGAGCTCGGCATCGAGCTCGGTACGGGGCGGATCGCGCAGCTCGCCGAGCGGATGGGCATCGAGACCGATGTCTCGACGAACCCTGCGATGACCCTCGGCGGCCTCGAGACCGGTGTCAGCCCGCTCGAGATGGCCTACGCGTACTCGACGATCGCCAACGAGGGCAGGCGCATCGGCGGAACCCTCGGCACCAGGGGCGGGCCGATCGCGATCGAGCGCGTCGAGCAGGGCGGCAGGACGCTCGACGAGAACGAGCGCAGCACGACGCGCGTATACGAGCAGAGCGTCGGACGCGAGGCGCGACGGCTGCTCGGCGGGGTGGTCAGCGGCGGCACTGGCACGGCCGCGGCACTCGACGAGTTTGCCGGCGGCAAGACGGGCACTACCGACAGCTACGGCGACGCGTGGTTCGTCGGCTTCAACAAGGACTGGACGGTCGCTGTATGGGTCGGATATCCCGACGAGCTCAAGTACATGCGCACCGAGTACCACGGCGAGCCGGTCGCCGGCGGGACCTATCCCGCGGAGATCTGGGGGGACTTCGTGTCCGCCGCGATCGAGCTCAGGGACAGCAGGCGGAGCGAGCGGGATGAGGACGATCCCGCTTCGGCGCGCCCCGATGCGTCGCCCGCCCCGAAGCCGAGTGCTCCGAGATCCACGCCTTCCCCCGATGAGGGCACGCCGACTCCCAGCGCACCGTCGCCCGCGCCGAGCACGCCACGCGCACCCGAGCGCTCAGCCCCGAGGTCGGCGCCAAGGTCGACACCGCCCGCGGGCGGCGGCGGCCCGCGGCGCACGCCTGGAGGGGGCGGCGGTGGCTCGGGCGGCGGCGGCCGCGGCGGTTCCGGAGGCGGTGGCAA
>JBBSNQ010000169.1:0-4066 GCA_038232575.1 Solirubrobacterales bacterium
CGACCGAGACCCCGGCCTCGCGGATCGACTTCGCCGCGGTGCGGTAGGCCTGGACCCGATAGACCACCGCGCCGTCCAGCTCGTACAGGCTCGCCAGCTCGTCGAAGGCGGCGGCGATCTCCGAGTTCTTGAGGGTGCGGGGCACGGAAGCGCCTCTAGGGTACGCGCCCATGTCCGGCGCATGGCTCGTCCTGCCCACCTACAACGAGGCCGAGAACATCGAGGCGATCGTGCAGGCCGCGCTGCCCCAACTCGAGTCGACCGGCATGGAGCATCGGGTGCTGATCGTCGACGACGGCTCCCCGGACGGCACGGGGCGGATCGCCGACCGGCTCGCGGCGCAGACGGCGAGCGTCGAGGTCTGTCACCGCACGGCGAAGACCGGCATCGGGCCCGCCTACCTGGCCGGCTTCGAGCGCGCTCTGGCCGGTGGGGCCGAGCTGGTGCTCGAGATGGACTCCGACTTCTCCCACGACCCGGCGGACCTGCCGCGGCTGATCGCCGCTTCGGGCGCGGCGGACCTGGTGCTGGGCTCGCGCTATGTGCCGGGCGGGGGCGTGACCGACTGGGGCCTCGCGCGCCGGACCATCAGCCGCGGGGGATCGCTGTACGCCAAGCTGCTGCTCGGCGTCGGAGTCAACGACCTCACCGGAGGATTCAAGTGCTTTCGCCGGGAGGTCCTCGAGACGCTCGACCTGACCTCGATCGGCACGGACGGCTACGGCTTTCAGATCGAGATGACGTTCCGCGCGATCCAGGCCGGCTTCCGCGTGGCCGAGCTGCCGATCCTGTTCAGGGAGCGGCGAGAGGGCGCGTCCAAGATGTCGGCCAGGATCGCCGTCGAGGCGTTCTGGAAGGTGCCGGCGATGCGGCTGCGAGAGCCCGGTCGCGTGCTCGGCGCGGCCCCTGGGACCGCCTCCCGTGGGTAGCGCTATACTTTCTGAAGTATCACCGCCGATTCCTAAAGCGAGGAGTGCCCAAGTGGCCGCAGTCAACGAAGTGTCCGACGCCAACTTCCAGGCCGAGGTGATCGAGTCCACCGAGCCGGTGCTGGTGGATTTCTGGGCGCCCTGGTGCGGCCCGTGCCGCATCGTCGCCCCCGCGATCGAGGAGCTGGCCGGTGAGCGCGACGACGTCCGCTTCGTGAAGCTGAACGTCGACGACAACCCACAGACTGCGGCGAGTTACAACGTGATGTCGATCCCGACGCTGCTGCTGTTCAAGAACGGCGAGGTGGCCCACCAGATCGTGGGCGCGATGCCGAAGAACCGGCTGCTGCAGGAGATCGAGCCGGCGCTCGCCGCGTAGGCCCGCGGCCATGCCCTTCGTGACGATCGATTGGTTCGAGGGCCGCTCGGACGCCCAGAAGCGAGCGATCGCCGAGAAGGTGACCGCCGTGCTGGCCGAGATCGGCGAGATGCCGCCTGACCAGGTGTGGATCCGGTTCGTCGACGCTTCAAAGGCAGACTGGGCGATGGGCGGCGAGATCCAAGGCGCCGCGGCGGGAGGTGGCGCGGCCTCCGGCGGCTCCTCCGGCGGCGAGCCGGCGCTGGGCCCGCCAGACTGAGTCCCTGGCTCAGGCGGGCCGGACGCCGATCAGCAGCTCGCGGCCCTCGATGTCTGCGCGTGCGCCGTTCTCCGCGCCCGAGAGATCCAGCGACGTAGCCAGAGTCTCGCCCGACACGTAGCGCTCGTGCTCGCGCACCGACTCCAGGAGCTCGGGCTCGCCCCCCAGCGAGAGGGCGATCCGGTCGGCCACGTCGAGCCCGGCCTGCTTACGCGCGTTCTGCACGGCGTGCACCACCTCGCGCGCGAGCCCCTCGCGGCGCAGGGCATCGTCGATCGTCACGTCGAGCGCCACGGCGTGTGAGCCGGAGCGCTCGACCTCGTAGCCCTCGAGCGGCTTGAGCACCAGCTGCACGTCGTCGGGACCGAGGGCGTGCTCGTGGCCGGCGATCGCCACGTGCACCTCGCCGCCGGCCCGCAGAGTTCGGGCAGCATGGGCAGCATCGAGTCCCGCGACCGCGGCCGCGACCTGGGGCATCTGCTTGCCGAAGCGCGGCCCGAGCGAGCGGAAGTTGGGCTTGAGCTCGAACCGGCCGAGCTCGTCCGCCTCGGACACGTAGCGCAGCGCCTTGACGTTCAGCTCGTCGAGCAGCAGCTTCTCGAAGCGCCCGATCGCCTCGCGCTCGCGACCCCCGGCCACCACCACGGCCTCGCGCAGCGGCTGGCGCACCTTGAGCTTGCCGTGCGCCCGGGCCGCGAGCCCGAGGCCGACCGCCTCGCGCGCCAGCTCCATCTGATACTCGAGCTCTGAGTCGCGCAGCGCCGCGTCGGGCTCGGGGTAGTCGCACAGGTGAACCGAGGGCTCGGCGCCGTCGAGGTTGCCGTAGATCGCATCGGTCACGAAGGGCGTCAGCGGGGCGGCGAGCTTGGCCACACCGAGCAGGCACTCGCGCAGGGTCGCGAACGCCGCCGGATCGCCCTCCCAGAAGCGCCGCCGCGACCGGCGTACGTACCAGTTGGAGAGGTCCTCGACGAGCGCCGCGATCGCGCGGCCGGCGGTGGTCGTGTCGTAGCCGTCGAGGCGCTCGATCGCCACCTCTGCGGTCGCCTGCAGGCGCGACAGCGCCCAGCGGTCGAGGTCTGTCAGCTCCACATCCTCGAGCTCCGCCGGCTCGACCTCGTTCACGTTGGCGTAGAGGACGAGGAAGCCGTAGGTGTTCCACAGCGTCTTCAGAAACTGGCGCACCGACTCCCCCACCGCCTCGAGCGAGAAGCGGTAGCCGTCCCACGGCTGCTTGGAGGTGAAGTAGTACCAGCGCAGGGCATCCGCGCCGTGGGTGTCGAGCACGTCCCACGGCACGACCACGTTGCCCTTGGACTTCGACATCTTCTGGCCCTCGCCGTCGAGGATCAGCCCGAGGCACAGCACGGTCTCGAACGAGGCACGTCCGTAGAGCAGGGTGGACACGGTCAGCAGCGAGTAGAACCAGCCGCGGGTCTGGTCGAGCGCCTCGCAGATGTAGTCGGCCGGGAAACGCTCCTCGAGCTTGTCGGCGTTCTCGAACGGGGCGTGCCACTGGGCGAAGGGCATGCAGCCCGAGTCCCACCAGACGTCGATCAGGTCGGGAACGCGGCGCATGGTCTTGCCGTCGATCTCGAAGGTCACGTCGTCCACGAAGGGGCGGTGGAGGTCCTCGGGCAGCTCGGCGCCCAGCTCGGCAAGCTCGGCACGCGAACCGACGCACACGACCTGCTCGCCGTCTTCGGAGCGCCAGATCGGCAGCGGCGTGCCCCAGTAGCGCTCGCGCGACAGCGCCCAGTCCACGTTGTTCTCGAGCCAGTTGCCAAAGCGCCCGTGCTTGATGTGCTCGGGGTGCCAGTCGACCGCCTCGTTGGAGGCCAGCAGCTCCTCCTTGACCGCCGTCGTGCGCACGTACCAGCTGGCCTTGGCGTAGTAGATCAGCGGCGTCTCGCAGCGCCAGCAGTGGGGGTAGGAGTGCTCGTAGCGCTCGGAGCGAAACAGCCGCCCGGAGTCGCGCAGCGCGTCGATGATCGGCGCGTCGGCCGCACGCACGTGCAGGCCCGCGAAGGGGCCGGCGCGATCGTCGAAGGTCCCGTCGGGGCGGACCGGGTTGTGGATCGTCAGGCCGTTCTCGGTCGCGAGCCGGAAGTCGTCCTCGCCGAACGCGGCTCCGGTGTGCACGACGCCGGTGCCGTCCTCGATCGACACGAAGTCGCCCTCGAGCACCGTGTGGCCGCGCTCGCCGTAGTCGGAGATCAGGTCGAACGGCGGAACGTAGGAGAGGCCGACGAGCTTCGAGCCCGGCATCCGTTCGGCGATCTCGGCGCCCTCACCGAGCACCTTCTCCACCAGCGCCTCGGCCACGATCAGCGTCTCCTCCCCGACGCACGCGCGGACGTAGCCGGCTGCCGGGTCGACAGCGAGAGCCGCGTGGGGCACGAGCGTCCAGGGCATCGTGGTCCACGCGAGCAGGGAGACACCGTCCTCCCCGCGCAGCGGGAAGCGGACGAACACCGACGGGTCCACCACGTCCTTATA
>JBBSNQ010000170.1:0-4052 GCA_038232575.1 Solirubrobacterales bacterium
ACGGAACCGCGCCCGACCGCCGCATGCGCGGGGCCTGGCTCCGGTGAGGCCCTCGTCGCCACCCGCGCGCGGGGCGGAGCAGTGCTCTCCTCGTTCAGCCGGTTGACGCGGTGCTGTCGAGCGAAGTTGATGCCTGATAGACGCTTCGAAGTCGAAGCGGAACGCGCATACACAAGGGCGAATGTGGCCCGCCCCCAGCCGGCTAGAGTGGCCACATGGCCACGGAAGTCGGGATACGCGAGCTCAGAAGCTCCCTCAGCGACCACATCGATCGAGCGCGAGCCGGCGAGGCCGTGACCGTCACTCGCCGTGGCACGCCCGTGGCACGGATCGTGCCGGCAGATCAGTCTTCGGCCATGGCCAGACTCGTCGCGGCGGGAGCGATCGAGTGGAACGGCACACGGCCCTCGCTTCCCCGTCCGGTCCGGCCGATCGGCGAAGGTCCCGCTGCGAGCGAATACGTGCTCGAGGGTCGGCGCTGATCGGCTACCTCGACACGAGCGCGCTGATCAGGCTCGTGGTCGAGGAGCCGGGGACCGCGGAGGTCCGGGAGGCGGCGGCTGCGGTCGAAGGCATGCTGACCACCCGTCTTGCCCGAGTCGAGGCTCGCTCGGCCCTGGCGCGCATGGCCCGTGGCGGGCGCCTCACGGCGCGCGGTCTCGGGCACACGCGGGAGAGCCTCGCGCAGCTCTGGGCGGGGCTCGGCGTGATCGAAGTTTCACCCGACATCATCGAACGGGCAACCCTGCTGAGCGACGAGCACGGGCTCCGCGCCTACGACGCGGTGCACCTCGCTTCCGCCCTCGCCGTCTCCGATGCCGAGCCGCCGAGCGCGCTCTGCTGGGATCGCGAGCTGCGCGCGGCTGCCGAGCGCGAGGGCTTGCCGGTCGGACCGGCGTTCTGAAGCCTTCAGGGCCGAGTTGCGCTCGCCTCGTGCGAAGCGCCCTGGTTTGCCGCCCCTGAGCGCCCGCCGCGCCCTCGGCCTCGTGGCCCTGGCGACGGTGCTCGCCAATGCCACGTGGTTCAGTGCGACGGCGGTCGTCCCGGCGCTCGAGCGGCAATGGAGCCTGACACCGGCAGGCGCCGCGTGGCTGGTCGCGGTCGTTCAGATCGGGTTCGTGCTGGGCAGCATCGGCGCGGCGCTACTCAACCTGCCGGACCGCCTCGAACCTCGCCGGCTGATCGCCGGCGCCGCGGTCGTGGCCGGGCTCGCCAACGCGGCTCTGCTGCTCGCTCAAGGCCTCCTGACCGCGCTTCCGGTTCGCTTTCTAGTCGGCGTCGCGCTGGCCGGCGTGTACGCCCCGGCGGTGCGGCTCGTGGCGACCTACTTCGCTCGCGGCCGCGGTCTGGCGACGGGCGTCGTTGTCGGCGCGCTGACGCTGGGATCGGGGACGCCGCACCTCGTCCGTAGCGTCGGGAGCATCTCCTGGGAGACGACGATCGTCGCGACGTCGATCCTCGCCGCCCTCGCCGCGCTCGCGATTCGCCCAGTGCGGAATGGGCCGGGGGCCGCCGCCTCCCCGCCGCTGGACATCGGCGCCGCCGTCCGAGCGCTGGCACGCCAGCGTCCGCTGCGGCTCACGACGATGGGCTACCTCGGGCACATGTGGGAGCTCTACGCGCTGTGGGCGTGGCTTCCAGCCTTCTTTATCGCGGCCGGCAGCGCCGCAGCGGGAGCCCGGCCCAGCGTCACCGAGACCGGGGTGGTCGCGTTCGCCGCCATCGGCGTCGCCGGTCTGGCCGGCGCGGTTGCCGCGGGCCGTGTCGCCGACCGCATCGGACGCACGACGACCACCAGCGCCGCGATGCTCGTGAGCGCCGCCTGCTGCCTCGCCAGTCCTCTGGCGTTCATCGCACCGACGCCGCTCCTGGTCGGGGTGCTTGTGATCTGGGGCGCAGCGGTGATCGCCGACTCGGCGCAGTTCTCCGCCGCGGTGACAGAGCTGGCCGAGCCGCGATACGCCGGCTCGATCCTCGCGCTGCAGCTCGCGCTCGGCTTCGGGCTGACGGTTGTGAGCATCCGGCTCGTGCCCCTCGCCGCGGATGCCGCCGGCTGGCGCTTTGCGTTCCTGACGCTCGCGATCGGTCCACTGCTCGGCACCGTCGCCATGCTGCGACTGCGTAAGTTGCCGTCGGCGACCCAGCTCGCCGACGGACATAGGTGAGCTACGGTCGGACTACCCCGACCGTAGAAGCGTCCGGCGACCGTGACGCTCCAAGAGCCTCCGTGGCCAAAGCCGCGAGGGATCAGCGAGCGCGGCTGCGATCCCGCCGCTCGTGATGGACGAGCAGCGGGATAGTCACGACGCCTGCTGCGACAACAGCGACGGCGACGGCGACGGCGAGACGAGTGCCGTTCCAATCGCTGGTGGCAAAACCGACGATCAAGCCGACGAGCAGCGGCGCGAGCAGGCCGATCAGTCGAGGCGTCATCGCAGCTTCATTCTAGGAACCGGGCTATCAGGATGCGAAGGCTCAGCGGGAGCACCTCGGCGCTCCACGCGCGGGTGGCGACGGTGGGGACCTCGTCGCCGGCCGCGAGCGAGGGCGATAGCGACGCACCTCGCGCACCCGAGAGTCACCACGCAACCACCGTCGCGTAAGCCCGAGCCGAGCGCCGCGACGAGGGCCTCACCGGAGCCAGGCCCCGCGCATGTGGCGCCGCGGGATGGACCCGCAGGGCGCCGAGGCGCCTAGGGCTGCCGCACGACCGGCCGCTTGGCCGCCTTGGCCTCGTCGAGGCGGCGCACGGGCGCGGTGTGGGGCGCGGTGCGCGCGAGCTCGGGATCGTCGGCGGCCTCCGCGAGCACGCGGCGGACGACCTCGACGAAGCCGTCGAGGCGCTCCTTTGTCTCCGTCTCGGTCGGCTCGATCAGCAGCGCCTCGTCGACGAGCAGCGGGAAGTAGACGGTCGGCGGGTGGACGCGGAAGTCGAGCAGCCGCTTGGCGATGTCGAGCGTCTTGATACCGAGCCCCTTGGCGGCCGGGCGGCCGGAGAGCACGAACTCGTGCATGCAGACGCGGTCGAAGGCGATCGGCAGGTGCTCGCCGATCCCCGCCTCGGCGAGGCGTGCGCGCAGGTAGTTGGCGTTCAGCACGGCGGTCTCCGAGACCTCGCGCAGCCCGTCCCCGCCGACCGAGCAGATGTAGGCGTAGGAGCGCACGAAGACGCCGAAGTTGCCCTGGAAGCCGCGCATGCGCCCGATCGAATTCGGCCGGTCGAAGTCGTAGCCGTAGACGGGCCGGCCGCCGTTCTGGGGCGGGCTCTCGACGATCTGCGGACGCGGCAGGAACGGCTCGATGCGGTCGGAGACGGCAATCGGCCCCGAGCCCGGCCCGCCGCCTCCGTGGGGCTGGGTGAACGACTTGTGCAGGTTGAAGTGCACGATGTCGAAGCCCATGTCGCCGGGCCGGCAGATGCCCATGATCGCGTTCAGGTTCGCGCCGTCGTAGTAGAGCGTCGCGCCCGCCCCGTGGACGATGTCCGCGATCTCCTCGATGCGAGTGTCGAAGAGGCCGAGCGTGTTCGGGTTGGTGAGCATCAAGCAGGCGACGTCCTCGTCGGCCTTCGCGCGCAGGTCCTCGACGTCGATGCCGCCGTCGGGCGCCGTGCCCACCTTGACCACCTCGTAGCCGGCCATCCGCACGGTCGCGGGGTTCGTGCCGTGCGCGGTGTCCGGGGTGAGCACCTTGGTGCGGTGCTCGCCGCGATCGGCGTGGTAGGCGCGGGTCAGCAGCACGCCCGCGAGCTCGCCGTGCGAGCCGGCGCTCGGCTGGAGCGACACGTGCGGCAGGCCCGAGATCTCCGCGAGCGCGCCCTGGAGCCGCCACATCAGCTCGAGCGCTCCCTGGGCGTGCTCGGGATCCTGCAGCGGATGCAGTCGGGCGTGGCCCGGGTAGGCGGCGACGCGCTCGTTGACCTTCGGGTTGTGCTTCATCGTGCACGATCCGAGCGGGTAGAAGCCCTCGTCGAGGTGGAAGTTCTTGCGCGAGAGGTTCACGTAGTGGCGCACGATCTCGGGCTCGGAGACCTCGGGCAGCGCGGGCCCCTC
>JBBSNQ010000171.1:0-4046 GCA_038232575.1 Solirubrobacterales bacterium
GGCGAGCCGCTCGAGAGCGTCCCGCGCTCGGCGCGCGAGGACGGGCACGAGGTGCGAGTCGAGGACACGCTGGTCGAGATCGTCCGGCGATGACGCTCTCCGAGTCCGAGCTCGAGCGCTACTCCCGCCAGCTCGTGCTGTCCGAGTGGAGCGGGGAGGCGCAGGAGCGGCTGAAGGCGGCGCGCGCCGTCGTGATCGGCGCGGGCGCGCTCGGCACGCCGGTCGCCACCTACCTCGCCGCTGCGGGCGTCGGGCGGCTGGAGATCGTCGACTCCGACGAGGTCGAGCTCTCGAACCTCCACCGTCAGACGCTCCACGCGACGTCCGACATCGGCGCCAGCAAGGCTCGGGGTGCGGTCGCCAAGCTCGCTTTGCTCAATCCCGAGATCTCGCTCGTCGCGCTCGAGCGGCGCGTCGACTCGGGCAACGCCGAGGAGCTCGTCACGGGGGCCTCGGTCGTGATCGACTGCTCGGACACCTTCGAGACCCGCTACGCGATCAACGACGCTTGCGCCGCCCGTCGGGTCCCGCTGGTCGAGGCCGGGGTGCTCGGCCTGTCGGGCCTCGTGCTCTCGATCCGGCCGGGCGAGTCGGCGTGCTACCGCTGCGCGTTCCCGACGCCCCCGCCTGCGGACGCCGTGCCGAGCTGCCGCGAGGCCGGGGTGCTCGGCCCGATGGCAGGGATCGTCGGCTCGATCCAGGCGCTCGAGGCGCTCAAGCTGCTCTCCGGCGTGGGCTCGCCGCTGCTCGACCGCATCCTGCAGCTCGACGGCGCTGACACGAGCCAGACGCTGATCGCGACGCGCATGCGCGATGATTGCCCAGCATGCGCAGGGGCCCGCGCTCCCGCTGCGGCACAATCCGCCTGATGGTGGAGCTTCGCTGCAAGCGTCTCGCCCGGGTCTGCTGATGCTCGGCCTCGGAACCCTCGCACGCGTCGCGCGCGAGCTGCGCGAAGACCTCACGGCCGCCCAGGAGCGCGATCCGGCGGCGCGCGGCATCGGCCGGCTCGAGATCCTGCTCACCTATGCCGGCGTGCACGCGGTGCTCGCCCACCGCGTCGCGCACGGTCTCCACGAGGTCGGGCTGCCGCTCGTGCCGCACGCGATCGCGGGCGCCGCCCGTGCTCTCACCGGGGTCGAGATCCATCCGGCGGCCGAGGTGGGGGAGGGCGTGTTCATCGATCACGGGACCGGCGTCGTGATCGGCGAGACGGCGGTGATCGGCGACCACGTCACGCTCTACCAGGGCGTCACGCTCGGCGGGACGGGCTTCGCTCGGGGCAAGCGCCACCCGACGATCGAGCAGGAGGTCGTCGTCGGCTCGGGCGCCAAGCTGCTCGGCCCGATCAGGGTCGGCAGAGCCTCGAAGGTCGGCGCCAACTCGGTCGTGATCCAGGACGTGCCGGCCAACTCGACCGTTGTCGGCAACCCCGGCCGCACGGTGCGTGTGGACGGCCGCCGGCCCCAGGGACCAGACGCCGACTGGGCCCACCTGCCCGACCCGGTCGCCGAGGCGATCAAAGGGCTCGCGACGCGTGTCGCCGAGCTTGAGTCGCAGCTCGGCGAGGAGGGCGGGACTGACAGCGAATCCAAGCCGATGCCGCGGCGGCTGCGGACGGCACGCGGCTCGGACCCCGCGGGGGGGTAAGAGCCCGGCGTCGTCACGGCGGGTGAGCGCGCGCGGTTCTCGCGCCCGTCAGTCCCGCTCGACCTGGGAGCCGCCCACGATCGCGTCCTCGCCGGATGCAAAGCGCACCCAGGCCTTGTTCGTGCCGTCGTAGTCGGGCGCCCAGAGTACGAGCGTCGCTTCGTCCTCGCCGACGCGGCAGGACTCCGAGCCCTCCGGATCGAGCCCGCGCCAGACGCGCACGAACGCGTTCGACTCCCACTCCTCGCCGATCGTCGAGGGCTCGCGGTGCCCTGGATGGATGCGCGTATCGGCGGGCAGCTCCATCAAGGTCTCCATCACCGACCGCCTGAGATCGGCGAAGCCGGTCGCCCCCGGAGCGCGCGTCCCGCCGACGGTTCCGTTGAAGAGGACGTCGGCCGTGATGCAGTCGGTCCCGTCGACCACGAGCGCCAGGTGGCCCGCAGCGTGGCCGGGGGTGTGCAGGGCCCGGATCTCGAGCTCGCCCGAGCGGATCGTCTCGCCGTCGGCCAGCGTCTGCTCGATCTCTTCGCCCTCGAGCGCCGCCGCGGTCAGCTCGTGCGCGACGAACGGCACCCCGGCGAAGCGCTCCCGGTACTCGGCGTTGCTGGCGACGTGGTCGGCGTGGTCGTGGGTGAGGATGACGTGGGTGATCGTGATGTCGTCGCGCTCGATCCGGTCGAGCAGCGGCTCGGTGAGGCCGTTGCCGTCGACGAGCACGCCGTGGCCGCCGGGCCGGTCGGCCACCAGGTAGGCGTTCGACAGCCAGTCGGGTTGCTCTGTGCGCTCCAGGATCACGTGCTGACCTCCTCAGGTGTAGTCGATGACGCTGCGAATGCCGTCCCGAGCCTCGATCAGCTCGAAGCCGCGGTTTACCTCGTCTAGCCCGATGCGGTGGGAGATGAACGCGTCGACGTCGATCTCGCCGGCCATGTAGCGGTCGACGAGCTCGGGCACCTGGTCGCGGCCCTTGACGCCGCCGAAGGAGGAGCCGCAGACGCGGCGTCCGGTGATCAGCAGACGCGGGACGATGTCGAGCGTCTCGCCCTTGCCCGCGACGCCGGCGATCGTGCACAGGCCCCAGCCCATGCGTGCGGACTCGACGGCCTGACGCATCACCGCGACGTTGCCGGTCGCCTCGAAGGTGTGATCGGCTCCGAAGCCGCCGGTCATCTCGACGATCTGCTCGACCGTGTCCGGCCCGCCCTCGAGCAGGTCGGTTGCACCCTGGCCCGTTGCGAGCGCCAGCCGCTCCTCTGAGAGGTCGACGCAGACGATGCGCTCGGCGCCCTGCAGCCGGCAGCCGGCGACCGCGCCGAGGCCGACCATGCCGGCGCCGAACACGACGCAGGTCGAGCCTGGCTCGACGCGAGCGGTGTAGATCGCCGCGCCGAGGCCGGTCGAGAGACCGCAGGCGAACAGGCACGCCCGGTCGAGCGGCGCGTCGGGCGAGATCCGAGCGAGGGCGATCTCCGGGACGACGGCGTACTCGGCGAAGGTCGAGGTGCCCATGAAGTGGCGCAGCGGCTCGCCGTCGCGGGAGAGTCGCGTCGTGCCGTCGGGCAGGTGGCCCTTGCCCTGCTGCTCGCGGATCGCGAGGCAGAGGTTGGTTTGCGTGCTGCGGCAGTGCACGCATTCCCCGCACTGCGGCGCGAACAGCGTCACGACGTGGTCGCCGGGCTCGACCAGGGTCACGTCCTCGCCGACGCGCTCGACGACGCCCGCACCCTCGTGGCCGAGCACGGTCGGCGCGTAGCCGGAGGGGTCCGCGCCCGAGGCCGTGTAGAGATCGGTGTGGCAGACGCCGCAGGCGGCGAGCCGTACGAGCGCCTCGCCTGAGCGCGGCTCGGCGAGCTCGACCTCCTGGACCTTCAGGGGCGCTCCGAACTCCTCGAGCACCGCGGCGCGCATCTTCATCCACCGCATCGTACGGGTGGAGCCAGGCCCGCGTCCGGAGCCCCTCGGCTAGTAGAAGACGGTGCGGGTGCGGTGGCGCGGCACCGCCTTGTAGCGCGCGCCGCGTCCACGCGTCCAGAGCCAGCCGTCGAGCTGGCGGGGGGCAAGGTCGAGGCGCTCGGCGAGCAGCTCACACGCGTGCAGCGCGCAAGCGCGGATCTCGCGCTCCTCCGGGCCTGGGGGGAGCAGACGACCGGCGTCGATGTGGCACGCGAGCGAGGAGTCATAGACGAGCACCCCGTCGAGGCGCAGCACATGCGGGACGACGTTGTCGGCGAAGATCGTCAAGCGCTCGAGGTCCTCGAACTGCGCGACCCCGGCAAGCGCCAGGTCGCTCGGCACGATCTGCGCGCGCTTGTAGAAGCCGCGGTCGTCGAAGAACGGCATCGCGCGCGCGTGCTGCTCGGCAAGCCGCTCGGCCGAGCCGCCGGCGTCCGCGA
>JBBSNQ010000172.1:0-4037 GCA_038232575.1 Solirubrobacterales bacterium
GACCTCACGTCCGCGGGCGCGAACGGCACGCTCCGTGCTCGCCAGCAGCCGGCGGGCCCCCGGTACCTCGCGGACGGCCCATCCAGCCAGTCGGTTGCGCCACCGCAGCACGCGCCGCAGCATCTCCCGGGGAGCGCTGAGTGCCAGGTAGCTCGCGGCGAAGGCGAGGCCCGCTCGGCGCGCCCGGCGCGGCTCGCGACCGCAGCGCGAGCTTCGGCCCGCGCGCAGATGCCAGCAGGCGAGCACGCCCGCATGCTCAAGCCACCAGGGCAGCTGGGAGTGCACCGGCGCACCCGCGGGAAACGACGCCCTGCGCTGGCTCCGCGCGCTGGCGGGGTTGTTGTAGCGCCGGTACCAGAGCAGCTCGGGCACCTGGCTGAACTCGCCGAGCGCCGTCAGCTCGGCGAGCAGCAGGCGGTCGGGCCAGAGCACGTCGCGGAACACCGCCGCACGCGGAAGCTCGCGCGTGCGCATCAAGCCGTAGACCATGTCGCCGGCGATCATGCCGCCCAGGGCCGCCCGCAGCCGCGCCCGCGGGCTCGCCAGCCCCCTGGTGTCGAACCGCCAGGGCGAGCGCGTCATCGCGCCGTCGCCCGAGACCGCCACGCTCAGCGGATAGGCGAGCACGACCTCCGAGTTGGCATCGAGCACCGGGACGAGCGCGGAGAGCCAGCGCGGATGCCAGACATCGTGTCCACTTCCCCAGGCGAAGTACTCGGCGTTCGGATAGCGCTCCATGCCAAGCCGGTAGACCTCGCGCCAGGCCGCGGTCAGGCCGAGCCGCGTGGAGCTTCGCTCCAGCAGCACGCGCGGATCGCGCGCCGCGTAGCCCGCGGCGATCTCCGGGCTCGCGTCGGTCGAGCAGTCGTCGACGATCACGATCGCCAGCTCGTCGTAGGACTGCGCGAGCAGCGACTCGAGCGCCTGCACCAGATGCTCCTGCTCGTCGTGGAGCGGCAGCCCGATCACCACGCGCGGGCTCCTGCCCCGCTCCCGATGCTTGAGCGCTTCGGGCACGGGGGCCAAGATAGCTAGGCTGCCGCGCTCGAGGGGGCGCTGCCGAGCGGTGCCGCGCGCAATCGCAGACTCGACCGAAGGAGACCGGCCCGATGGAGAGACTCGAGACAAAGCTCGACGGCCCGATCCTCGTCAAGCCCGTGGTACACGGCGACGAGCGCGGCTTCTTCCACGAGAGCTACCGGCGCGAGGTCTTCGCCGAGCTCGGCGTGCCCGAGGAGCTCGTGCAAGACAACCACTCGCGCTCCCGGCACGGGATCGTGCGCGGCATGCACTTCCAGGTCGGCCAGGGGATGGCGAAGCTCGTACGCTGCGGCAGCGGCGCGATCGTCGACGTCGTCGTCGACCTGCGGCGGGGCTCGCCGAGCTTCGGGCAGTGGGAGTCCTTCGAGCTGAGCGACGAGAACCTCCACCAGCTCTACTGCCCGATCGGCGTCGCCCACGGCTTCTGCGTGACGAGCGCCAGTGCCGACGTGATGTACAAGTGCTCGGGCTACTACGACGGGAGCATCGAGCGCGGCATCGCCTACAACGACCCCGACATCGGCATCGAGTGGCCCGACGTCGAGCTCATCCCCTCCCAGCGCGACGCGACCGCGCCACGGCTGAGCGAAATCGAGGGCGAGCTGCCGTTCCGCTACGAGCCCCGCGGATAACTAGCCTGCGCGGTATCGGCGGCAGCAACTGGGCTTCTCGCTGGGACTTCAAGCGCGGCGACGAGATCGCTTCGGGGCGCTTCGTGATCCGCCGTCTCGGCGGCGGCAGGCGCGGCGAGGGCTACCTGGTCTGGGATGAGCGGCTCGGCACCGCGGCCGCGGCCAAGGTCGCGCGCCCGCTGCTCGCGGGCGACGAGCGCAGCGCCGCACGGCTCGAGCGCGAGGCGAGCGTGCTGCGCGACCTGCGCCATCCGTGCATCATGCGCGTGCTCGACGTCGCGCTCGATCCGCCCCACCCCCACATTCTGGTCGCGTACGCCGATGGACCCTCGCTGGCGCAGCTCGTCAAGCGCGGAGGGCCGCTTCCCTGGGAGCGGGTCGCCGCCCTCGGACTGCAGATCGGCGGTGCCCTCCAGTACCTCGCCGCCGGGCAGCGCGTGCACTACGACGTAAAGCCCGCGAACATCGTCATGAGCGCGCCGCCAGTGCTGATCGATTTCGGCGCCTCGCGCACCTTCGAGAAGGCCGACAGGCCGAGGACCGAGCGCAGCTCGCGCTACAAGGCGCCCGAGCAGTGCGAGCCGGGAGCTCGCGGCACGGAGGGCGCTCCCGTGGACGTGTGGGGGCTCGGCTTCAGCATGTACGAGGCGCTCGCGGGCAGGCCGCCGTTCCCGCGCCACGAGACCGGCGCCGTCGCCACGCAGATATCCCACGAGCCTTTCTCGCTGCCGGACCGCCTCCCGGCCCCCCTGGTCGAGGTCGTGCTCGGCTGCCTGCGAAAGCACCCCGACGAGCGCCTCACGGGCGCTCGGGTGGTCGAGGGACTCTGGCCGCTGATGGCGTCCGCGCTCGACGGGCCCCCAGCGGCGTCGTCATACGCGGGGGCCGCTCAGCCCGGCGCGCCCAGCGCCGCGCGCTCCATGTAGTCGGCGAGCGCCTCGCGCCAGCCCCGCAACGGCGTCAGCCCGGCCGCGTCGGCTGCCGGCCGCGCCAGCACGCCGTTGAGCGGTCGATCGGCCGCCCCCGGACGCCGCGTCGTCTCCACCGCCTCGACCGGAACCTCGATGCCCGCGAGCTCCAGGATCGCGAGCGTGAACTCGTACCAGGAGCACGAGCCAGAGGCGGTCAGGTGCAGGACGCCGACCGCGCGCCGCTCGACGGCCTCGGCAAGCGCCGCCGCGAGATCCGCCGTGAAGGTCGGGCTGAGCCGCTGGTCGAACACCATCCGCAGCTCGCCCTGCTCGCGCGCACGGCCCAGCGCCCGGGTCACGAAGTTGCCGCCCTTCGAGCCGCTGCCGTGCAGCCCGTAGAGGCCCGCGCCACGGACCACGAGGGCGTCCGGGGCGTAGGCCAGCGCCGCATACTCGCCCGCGAGCTTCGAGAGCGCGTAGATGCTGCGCGGGTTCGGCATGTCGTGCTCGCCGTAGGGCTCCGGGCGGGCGCCATCGAAGACGTAGTTGGTGCTCAGGTGGACGAGCTTCGCGCCGCTCTCGGCGCAGCGCTCCGCAAGCCGCTTGACGGCGCGCGCGTTGATCGCGAACGACCGGTCCTCCTCGCTTTCGCAGACCTCTACGTTGTGGAAGGCGGCGCAGTTGAAGACCACGGCCGGCTGCGCGTTCTCGAAGGCGCGCGCGACGGCGTCGTCGTCGCCGATGTCGAGCTCCGAGTGCGGCGGCGCGCTCAGCTCGCAGGTGGGCGCTAGCAGCGCCTCGAGGTCCGAGCCAAGCTGCCCGGCGCCGCCGGTCACGAGTACGCGCCCCAGCTTCATCGGCCAGCGGGCCCTAGAGGGCGGAGCCGAAGCTCTCGATGCGGGGCTCGAGCTCGCGCAGCAGCTCGAGCCAGCGGATGTTGTAGTGGCGCGGATCGGTCAGCATCGCGCGGTCGTCGACGTCGATCATCGCCAGGATGTCGGAGACGGCCTCGACGACCGATCGACTCGGGTAGAAGCCGAGCCGCTCGGCCAGCTTCACGTTCGAGCACTCGTAGTCGCGCGTCAGCCGCGGAGCGGGGGTCTCGGTCAGCCGCACGCCGCGCCCGAGCAGCTGCACCGAGCCGGCCACGAGCATCGCCAGCTCACGGATCTGGTAGTTCGAGTGCAGGACGTTGAAGACCTCGCCCCGAACGGCGTCGGCCGGCCCCTCGTAGGCCGCGATCATCGCGTCGGAGACGTCGCGCACGTCCACCAGCGGACGCCACATCCAGCCGCCGCCGTGCAATGAGAGCTCGCCGTTGAGCAGGGCATCCTTGACGAAGGTGTTGACCACCAGGTCGAAGCGCATGCGCGGGCTGTGGCCGTAGACCGTGCCGTTGCGCAGGACGACGGGCGTCAGGCCCTGCTCGATCAGCTCGAACAGGCGCTCCTCC
>JBBSNQ010000173.1:0-4024 GCA_038232575.1 Solirubrobacterales bacterium
GACGGAACCTCGCGGCTGCGCCTCGCCGTCATGTCCTCCCACACCGGCGCCGAGCTGCGCTCGGCCGCACGGGTGCTGGCCGATGCCGTGCGGTCGGTGGGCGGATCGACCGCCTCGCCGGCAGCCGCCGCCATGAGCAACGGCGACGGGGCCGATGGGACGCCGGAGCGCCGACCGGTGCACGGAGCGCCGGTGCCTGTCGGCGCGGCCGCGCATGACGGCCGGCCGCGGGTGTTCGACGTGCTCGAGGAGGACACCTTCGTCGAAGCCGCCTGACGGTCGCGCGGCGTTGCGCGGGCTGTTCGTAACCGGCACCGACACCGGTGCGGGCAAGTCCGTTCTCGCGGCCTCCCTGTGCGCTGCGCTCGCCGCACGCGGCGAGCGGGTCGCGGCGTTCAAGCCCGCGCTGACCGGCACCGACGAGCCCCAGGTCGGCTGGCCACTTGATCACCAGCTCTTGGCAGCGGCCGCGAGCGCCGGCCAGTCGGCCGCGGAGATCGCCCCCTACCGCTTCGAGCCGGCGGTCGCACCCCACCACGCCGCTCGACTGGCGGGCACGCGCATCCGCCCCCACGCACTGGTGGAGGCGGCACGCACGGCGGCCAGCCGTGCCGATGCGCTGATCTGCGAAGGCGTCGGCGGCCTGATGGTCCCGCTCGACGACACGTACCTGGTGCGCGACCTGATAGCCGCGCTCGGCCTGCCAGCCGTCGTGGCCGCGCGCCCGTCGCTCGGCACCATCAACCACACCCTGCTGACGGTCGATGCAGCGCGCGCGGCCGGCATCCACGTCGCCGGAATAGTCATGACCCCCTGGCCCGCGCATCCGAGCGCCGCCGAGGTCTCCAATCGCGACACGGTCGCACGGCTGACAGGCGCCGAGGTCAGCACGCTGGCGCACACAAGCCCGCGGGAGCTCGCCCGGGCCGGAGCGTCGCTACCCCTCGGCAGCTGGCTCTCGCCCCCGGCTCGGCCATCCGATCAGCACCTGCCGCTGCGGCCGGATCCGTCCCTTCCGCGGCGGCCGGATCCGTCCGCGGCTCAGCCGCCCTCGCCCGCTGCGTACTCGACGATCGAGCGATCGATCAGCCACTCCACCGGCGCGCGATCGTCGGTGTAGACGGTCCCGCCCTCGAGCGGAGGGGCGAGACGTGCGGCGGCCTCGGTCGCGGTCGGCCGCAGGCCGGGGGCCAAATCGGGGATGCTCGCGGCTAGTCGCCTGGCGCTCACCGGCCTCCGACTCGCCACGATCAGCGTGTTGGTGGGCTCGATCGGATGGCGAGCGAGGTGCGGGAAGGCCTCGCCTATGGTCGCGGTGAGCACCTGCTCGAGCTCGTCCGAGCCGACCGGGTGGCCCGCGTTGACGATCAGCACGCCGCCGGGCGTCAGGCGCTCGCGGGCGAGCTCGAAGAACTCCCTCGTGGTCAGGTAGAAAGGGATGTAGGGCTGGCGGTAGGCGTCGACTGAGATCACGTCGTAGCGCGCGTCGCTGCGGCGCAGGAACGGCCGGGCGTCCAGGTCGTAGACGTGCAGCCGCGGGCCGCCCATGTCGAAGAAGCGCCTGCCGATCTGCGAGAGCTCGGGGTCGATCTCGACGCCGTCGACCCGCGTCTGGGGGAAGAAGCGCTCGTAGGCGCGTGCAGTCGTGCCGGCCGCGTTGCCGAGGATCGCGATGCGCCGCGGGGGGCGCTCGCGAACGGCGAACGGGAGCACGAGGTGGCCGTCCCAGACGTCGTCGGTGAGCACCGTGTCGGGCCTGTAGAGCGAATGGATCGCCTGGCCCTCGTTGAGCTCGAGGACCCTGCTGCCGTCGGAGCGCTCGATCACCCGCGCGTACTGGTACTCAGTCTCCGCCTCGTGGATCACGCGGCCGCGCTCGGCGGCCTTGAGCGTGCCGACGGGGAGCGCCAGCAGGAGCAGGATCGCAGCCGGCGCCAGCAAGTAGCGGCGCCTCGGAAGCAGTCCGAGCACGGCGGTCACGGAGATGACGAGCGCGAACACGAGGAACGTGCGCCGCGTGCCGAGCACGGGGATCAGGACGAGCGCGGAGACGAGCGTGCCGGCGAGGCTGCCGGCGGTCGAGAGCGCGTAGAGGCGGCCGGCGACGGTGCCCGTCTCGCCGACGTCGCGCACGGCAAGGCGCAGCGCCCACGGCGTGACCGCCCCGAGCAGCAGGATCGGCACGGCGACGAGGCCGAGCACGGCGACGAGCGAGCCGAGAAAGGCTCCGGCCGAGATCGAGTCGAGCGCGCGGACGCCCAGGTCGAGCAGCGGATCGGCCGCGAACGGCACGAGCGCAAGCAGCAGCGACGCAGCCAGAGCGAGCCCGCAGAGCGCGCGCATGTCCGGATGCCTGTCGGCAAAGCGCCCGCCCAGCCAGTAGCCGACCGACAGCGCCACGAGCACGACGCCGATCGTGTTCGCCCACACGATGGTGGAGGCGCCGAAATAGGGGGCCATCAGCCGCACGGCGGCGATCTCCGCGCCGAGCGAGCCCGTGCCAACCACGAAGACGAGCACCGATAGGGGCGGCATTCCGACTGCCACCATAGTTAGCGTGACCAGCGTGCAGGCTTCGTCCGCTCGCCAGCTCGCCGCCGACGACCGGGACTGCCTCTGGCATCCCTTCACCCAGCAGCAGGGGTGGGAGGCAGAGGAGCCGCTGATCGTCGAGCGCGCCGAGGGCAGCGAGCTGATCGACACCGGCGGGCGCCGCTACATCGACGGCGTCTCCTCGCTGTGGTGCAACGTCCACGGCCATCGCCATCCCGGCATCGACGCGGCGGTCCGCGAGCAGCTCGATCACGTCGCCCACAGCACGCTGCTCGGCCTCTCGCACCCCCCGGCGATCCGCCTCGCGCGCCGGCTCGTCGAGCTCAGCCCGGCCGGCCTCGAACGTGTCTTCTACTCGGACTCCGGCTCGACCGCCGCCGAGATCGCGATCAAGATGGCCTTTCAGTTCTGGCAGCAGCGCGGCGGGGAGGACGCGCGCAGAACCCGCTTCGTCTCGCTGCGCGAGGCCTATCACGGCGACACGATCGGCTCGGTCTCGGTGGGGGGCATCGACCTCTTCCACTCCCTCTACCGGCCACTGCTCTTCGACGCGCTGCAAGCAGAGCCCGGCGACGCGGAAGACATGGAGCGCATCCTGAGCGCGCACCCGGGCGAGGTCGCCGCGGTGATCGTCGAGCCGCTGGTGCAGGGCGCAGCCGGCATGCTCGTTCACCCGCCGGGCTACCTGCGCGCCGTGCGCGAGCTCTGCGACGCCCACGACGTGCTGCTCATCTGCGACGAGGTCGCCACCGGTCTCGGGCGCACGGGCCGCATGTTCGCCTGCGAGCACGAGGGCGTCTCGCCCGACCTCATGTGCCTTGCGAAGGGCCTCACCGGCGGCTACATGCCGCTGGCTGCGACGCTCGCCAGCAAGCGCATCTACGAGGGCTTTCTCGGCCGCTTCGAGGAGCTACGAACCTTCTTCCACGGTCACACCTACACGGGCAATCCGCTGGCCTGTGCAGCGGCGCTCGCGACGCTCGATGCGTTCGAGGCGGAGCGCACGCTCGAGCACCTGCAGCCGAAGATCGAGCAGCTGGCGGAGCTGCTCGCGCCGATCGCCGCCCGTCCCGGCGTCGTGGAGGTGCGCCAGCGCGGCTTCATGTGCGGGATCGAGCTCGGCGACTTCCCAAGCGAGCTGCGCATGGGGCACCGCGTGACGCTCGAGGCACGCCGGCGCGGCGCGATCGTGCGCCCGCTCGGCGACGTCGTGATCCTGATGCCGCCGCTCGCCATCGCCCCCGAGGACCTCCGGCGGCTGGTGCAGATAGTCGACGAGTCGAGGGGGGGGCCGGGCGGGCGCCGCCCCCGCGCCCCCCGGGCCGGGGGCGCGGAGGCCGCGGCCCCGCCCCCCCCGCGCGCGGGGGGGGGGGGCGGGGGCGGCCCGGGGCCCCCCTCGACTCGTCGACTATCTGCACCAGCCGCCGGAGGTCCTCGGGGGCGATGGCGAGCGGCGGCATCAGGATCACGA